>DATMEC010000126.1:0-8478 GCA_035557125.1 Steroidobacteraceae bacterium | reverse complement strand
GAGGACGTCCAGGGGACCGGTGACGGGATAAGCCGCGACCGGCAGGCCGCAGGCCATGGCTTCCAGCAATACCAGCCCGAATGTGTCTGTCTTGCTGGGGAACACGAACACGTCCGCCGACGCGTAGACCTGTGCGAGCTCGGACTGCTTGAGGACGCCGAGGTAGTTCACCTCGGGGTGGCGCGCACGGATGCCGGCGAGCGCAGGCCCCGCGCCCGCAACCCACTTCGAGCCGGGCAGGTCGAGGTCGACGAAGGCCTCGACGTTCTTTTCCACCGCCACCCGCCCGACATACAGGAAAATCGGCGGCTCGGTGTTCAGGCGGTTGCACTTCACCGTCTTGAAGATGTCGAGGTCGACGCCGCGCGACCACAGCACGACGTTGTCGAATCCGTTGGCTTCCAGGTCCTTCTTGACCACGATGGTCGGTGCCATCACGGCCTGCGACGGCCCGTGGAACCAGCGCAGGAACGCGTACGTCCACGCCAGCGGCATGCCGCTGCGTGCCTGGATGTATTCGGGAAAGCGCGTGTGGTACGCGGTCGTGAACGGGATATTCCGGCTGAGCGCGAATCGGCGCGCCGCGAGCCCGAGCGGGCCTTCCGTGGCGATATGGATGGCATCGGGATCGGAGTCGGCGAGACGGCGCGTGACCTTGGCGCCGGGCAGGATCGAGAGCCGGATGTCCGGGTAGGTCGGGCAGGGGAGCGTCCGAAACTCCAGCGGCGTGATCATCTCCACGCCGTGGCCCAGCAACTGCAGCTCACGCGCGGTGTTCTTCAGCGTCCGCACGACGCCGTTGACCTGCGGCTCCCAGGCATCCGTCATCATCGCTATCTTCATGCGGCCATTCCCTCCAGGTCGGGTAGCTCGTCGATGATGCGGCCGAGATTCAGCGGCGCTTCCACGCGAGTGCGCCATTCGATGAGCTCCAGCCGGCCGTCGTTCGTCTCGGCAAGGGCGGTCATGCTCTCCACCCAGTCGCCGTCGTTGCAGTAGAGAATTCCGTGGATGTCGCGGACTTCGGCTTTGTGGATGTGGCCGCAGACCACGCCGTCGCAGCCACGGCGGCGCGCCTCTTCCGTCATGACGTGCTGGAAGTCGGAGATGAAGTTGACCGCGTTCTTGACCTGGTGCTTCAGGTATTGCGAGATCGACCAGTACGGAAGGCCGAGGCGCTGGCGAATCGCATTGAGCCAGCGGTTCAGCTTGAGCAGGAACACGTACACGTGGTCGCCCAGGTATGCCAGCCAGCGCGCGTGCCGCATGACGCCGTCGAAGAGGTCTCCGTGAACGACCCACAGCCGCTTGCCGTCCGCGGTCTCGTGAATGGCGTCTTCGGCGATCGTGATGCCGCCCAGCTGCAACCCGATGAACTGGCGCAGGTGCTCGTCGTGATTGCCCGGTATGTAGATGACCTTCGTGCCCTTGCGCGCCGCGCGCAGCACTTTCTGGACGACGTCGTTGTGGGCCTGCGGCCAGTACCAGCCTTTCTTCAGCTGCCATCCGTCCAGGATGTCGCCGACCAGGTAGAGCGTGTCGCAGGTATGCGTGCGCAGGAAGTCGAGGAGGTAGTACGCCTGGCAGCCGGGCGTCCCCAGGTGAATGTCGGAAAGCCAGATCGTCCTGTAATGCCGTTGACCATCGACCGGGAGCGTCATGCTGACTTCCTGCGGCAGGTGGACCTGCGCGCAGTAAGCCAGTCGCGTGTTACAGCCACGTTAAAAACTCCCCATTCTTCGCTGGATGAACCTTTGGCGGCGCTGACGGAACTCACTGACGAAACCGAAAGAAAAGAGGTTCGTCATGAAGCCGGCCCGCGACCTGTCGCTGATCACGAGTCTCCTGCTGGGCGCCTGTGGCGGAGGAGGAGGCGGAGGTGGGGACGGAGGCGGATCGCCACCCCCGCCGGTGCCTCCGCCGCCACCACCGATTGAAGCGACACTGGAATCGATCCAGGAAAACGTCTTCAGCGCGATCTGCACCAACTGCCATACCGGTGCCGCCGCGCCACAGGGCCTGCGGCTCGAAGACGGCATGTCGCACGCGATGCTCGTCAACGTGCCGAGCACCGAGGTTCCCGCGATACTTCGCGTAGTCCCCGGCAATCCCGACGACAGCTACCTCGTCCAGAAGATCGAAGGCACCGCGTCCGTCGGCGCGCAAATGCCGCTCGGCGGTCCGGAACTGTCGGACGAAGAGATCGCCGCCATTCGCCAGTGGATCACGGATGGCGCGCTCGAGACCACAGCGGCGATGTCGAACGTGGCCGCGGTCAGGCTCCAGCTTCTTGCCCCCGTACCGGAAGCAGACATCCGCCCCGCGGATGCCCCGCCGGTGGCCGAGCTACTGGTGGCCGCGGACCAGGCGCTCGACGTGAACTTGCTCGGCGCAAGCACCGTCACGCTCCTGTCGAGCGGCGGAGACGGCAGCTTCGGCGACGGCAACGAAGTCGCGATCGCGCACCGTATCGTCATGACGCAGCACGACCCGTCGGTCTTCCGCCTGGTCCCGCTGAGGCCGCTCGCTGAGGACCGTTACCGGCTGCGCGTTTCCGGATCGGATCCGCTCGCAGTGGCTGATCTCGAGTCGGAGGCGATTGACGGCGATGCCGATGGCCGCGCGGGCGCGGACTTCGTCGCCGACTTCTCGGCCGGGCCCCAGCGTTGACGCGCGTCGGCGGGGCAGGCCTGCGCCTGCTCGGGTTCGCGGCAGCCATTTGCCTGTTGTCCGCGAATCAGCCCGCAGCCGCGGAGCCGTATCTGGCGGTGCGGCAGGGAATGCAGTGCTCGGGCTGCCACGTCAACCCGACGGGCGGTGGGCTGCGAAATACGGCCGGTAACGCGTTTGCGCAGAACGAGCTGGCGGCGCGGCGCATCGAGACCGGCGAGACGCAGTGGCTCGGCGAGCTGAACCGGTTCGTCTCGTTTGGCGGTGACTTCCGCGGCAGCGCGACGTACACGGATTTTCCGGACGCGGAAGCCGAGGATGTCGCCTTTGCTGTCGACGAGATGCGGGCCTACCTCGACGTCCATGTGATTCCCGACCGGTTGTCGGTGTACGTCGACCAGAAGCTGGCGCCCGGCGGCAGCCGGAACCTCGAGGCTGTCGGGCGGTTCTTCTTCGACGAGTCGAAACGCTACTACGTGAAGGCCGGCCAGATGTACCTGCCATTCGGGCTGCGGCTCGAGGACGACACGGCGTTCGTCCGCCAGGTCTCGGGCATCGGATTCGACACGCCCGACAACGGCGTGGAGCTCGGCCTCGAGTCTGGCCCGTGGAACGCGCAATTCGCAGTCTCGAACGGCACGGCCGGCGGCGTAGAGTCCAATTCCGGCAAGCAATGGAGCCTGCGTGGCGAATACGTACGCCCGTCATGGCGCGCGGGCGCGAGCTACAACTTCAATGACGCCGGCGACATGGGGCGTCATCTCGTGGCCCTGCATGGCGGCCTGCGCACCGGCCCGATCGCGTGGCTCGCGGAAGTGGACTACGTCGAGGATCGCGGACTGCCGGGCGGAAACCTGAGCCGCGTCGTCGGGCTTCTCGAGGCGAACTGGATGCCGCGGCGCGGCCACAACCTCAAGTTGACCTTCGAATCCTACGAGCCGGATACGGACGTCGACGAGGACGAGCAGGATCGCTACTCCGTCGTCTACGAGTACGTGCCGTTCCAGTACCTGCAGCTCCGGGGCGGGTTCCGCTACTACTACGGAGTGGAAGGGGACGACCTGCAGAACCGGCGCTTCGGCTTCATCGAGCTGCACGGCTTCTTCTAGCGAATCCGCAGGCCCCCTCCCACCGCGCTAAGATGCCAGGACCGCGCTCGCGCGCCCCCGGTCGTCGGCGTGAACCTCCGTCTTTGCATCGCGTGCAGTTGCTGCGGCGTCGCGGGCCTCCTTGCCGGCGCACCGCTGCACGCTCATGAATTCCACGGTTATCTGACGCTCACCAGCGACTACGTATTTCGCGGCGCGTCGCAGTCGAACGAGGATCCGACCGTCCAGGCAGGCCTCGACTACGCGCACCCGAGCGGCGTGTTCGCGGGAGTCTTCGCGGCGCACACGGAGTTTCCGGAAAATTCCTTCGGATCGAATCGCGGCTCGGTCGAGCTCGATGCGTACCTCGGCTTCAGCCACGAATTCGGGCGCGACTGGTCCTGGGACGTCGCCGCGATTCACTACGACTTCCCGGATTCCACGGGCTTCGACTATTCCTACGACGAGCTGGCCGCGAACCTGCACTTTCGCGACGTCCTGCGGCTTGGCGCGACCGCATCCGACGATGCGAGCGCCGGCGGCGCAAGCGGCTGGACGGCGGACATGGAACTCCGGCAGTCGCTCGGCGAGCGCTACCAAGTGTCCGGTACGCTCGGTCACTACGAGTTCGAGCGGACCGACTGGGACGACTATCTCTATTGGGACCTGGGCGTTTCCGCGGTCGTCGGCCCGGTCACGTTCGACCTCCGCTACTTCGACACGACTGACGACGACGCGGGTTTTGCCGGCCGGCAACTGACGGGCTCGCGCCTCGTCGGCAGCATCTCAGTGGGGTTCTAGCGTCTGCCCGGCCACTTGCGTCCGGCCGCAACGTACCGCGCCGGAAACTTCCGCGAGCGCGTCGCAGGCGCTTACCACCCGCGGCGCCCCCGTGATGTCGGTCCCGACGGGACGGGACGTGCGCACCAGCAGGCGCTCGACAGTGGACGCGTGCAACGAGGGCGCGCGCTCGAGCAGCAAGGCGACGATTCCGGTCACGTGCGCCGCGGCGATCGAGCTGCCGGACAGGTAGTCGTAGCCGTCCGGCGGCACCAGCGTCAGGACGTCCTGGCCGGGAGCGATGAGCCGCCCGGTGCCGGCGGGCACGCTTCCGACGGCGATGACGCCCGGGAGGCTCGCCGGGAACGCATCGCCGGATTTTCCGTCGTTCCGTGCCGCGACCACGACGATGTCCTGTTCGATCGCTTTAGCCAGCAGCCGCGCGATCAGGGAATCCGACGGACCACCGAGGCTGAGGTTCAGCACGTCGCTGCCGGCGGTGATCGCGTGGTCGAGCGCACGGGCCAGGCTGAAGCTCGTGCAGCTCCCGCGGCCTTCCGCGTTCCGCTGCGTGCAGGCCTGCAGTGCGAGGAGCCGGGCGCCCGGTGCAACGCCGACGATGCCTTGCCGATTGCCTGCGACCGAGGCGATGACGCCGGCCACGGCAGTGCCGTGGCGATCGGCCGCGCTGCCGTCGTCCGAAATGAAGTTCCGGACTTCGACGGCCTGACCCCGCAGATCCGGGTGTTTCACGTCGATGCCGGTGTCGATGACCGCGATGCGCACGCCCTTGCCGGTCGACCAGCGATGTGCGCGAGTAACCCCCGAGTCCTCGAGCGAGCGCTGCAGTGAAAGGTATGGATCGTCCCAGGCATCGCGCCCGTTGGATTGCCGGAGCTCGAACTGCTGCATCCGCTGCACGGACTCGACCCGTTCATCAGCGTCCAGCTTGGAGATCACCTCGCCGACCGCTGCGCCCGGCTCGACCTCGAACACGGCGCAATGGACGCCGAGGCTTCGCATTGGCCAGCCTTCGACGGGCGTCAGCTTGAAATCCGCGGCGACGGCGTCCAGTACGCGTGCGATCCGCGTGGGCGTGCCGGAATAGCCGCGCGACTGGCGGTACGGGCCGCTGCGCGCGCCGCGGAGGTCGAGGCGGTCTATGTCAGGGTCGGCGATCATCACGAGGATGCGCCGCTCGCTTGCTTCGTGGGTTGCCGTCGTCGAGGCGCATCCCGCGAGCAGCATGGCAACCAGCACCACGGCAATTGCGCTTGTATTCACGGCCCGTCGGACCCTGGCGGCGATGTCACGAACTGGATCCGTGGATCCCCTTTGAGCGCGGCGACGATCACGGCGCGGTCTGCGTCCTTGGAGAACGCGAGCGTGACGACGCCGTCCTCCGCCGGCGGGCCCACGGCGGTCAGGCCATGGCTGTCGAGCAACTCGCGCTGTTCCGCGCCGGTGACGCCGGCTGCAAACAGGATACGCAGGCGCACGCCAGCCGCATCGGCGGGCGCCGGGTTGGTCAGGGTTTCATAAGTGTGGGGGACGGATGGACCAAGCGTTCCCCACCACAGCAGTGCGGAAACGGAGGCGGCCACCGACGCGGCGAGGGCGTACGGCATCCAGGGGAACCCACGCCTCCCGACTGCCGCAGCCGATTGGGGCGACGCTTCACTCGCGCGGATCCGTGACATCAGGCGATCGAACTCACGATCGGTGGCGACAGCTTCCGCGTCGTCGCGCTGCATGAGTTGATGCAGGCGGCGCAGGCGCTCGAGTTCCTTGCGGCAGGTCAGGCTCGCGAGCACCTGGCGGCCGACGAGCTCGCGCTCGTCACCTTCCAGCGTGCCGTTCACGTACCAGGGCAGTAGCTCCAGGGCCCTCCGCTCGAGGTCGTTGGCCGTTTCTGTGCTCGTCATGGGGTCTTCTCCCGCGCCACCGCATCGAGCGACACCAGGATGTCGCGCAGGCGGTGACGCGCATGAAACATTCGGGTCTTCACCGTGTTGACGGGGCAGTGCGCGATCTGCGCGATCTCCTGGTACGAGCAACCCGCGAAGAATGTCAGCTCGACGACCAGCCGCTGCTCCGGCGAAAGGCCATCCAGCCCGCGGCCCAGCCACTCCCGGATTTCCAGTGCACTCGCGCCATCGTCTGGCCTCGCGACCTCGGTGGGCGACGGCAGAGGCGGGACGTCGCGCTTCTGGCGGTCGAGCGCCTTGAGCGCCTTGTGCCAGGCGATGCCGAAAATCCACGTCGAAACCTTCGAGCGCAGCTCGAAGCGGGACGCGTCCTGCCAGACCACGAACATCACGTCGTTGATGACTTCGTCGATGACCTGCGGCGACCCGAGGAACCGGCCCAGGAAACGCGCCAGCCGCCGGCGATAGAGGCAATACAGCTCGGCGAAGGCGTCCTGGTCCCGGGCCACGACCCGGGCGACCAGCGCGGCTTCCGCATCGCTGTCGGACACCAGCGAATCGACCCGCGAACCTGAGGTGGGCTTCAAGGGCGATCCCGTTGCCGTAAGCAGACCCCTGCCACCAGTAAGTCCGGGCGAGTAGGCGAAAGGTTCATTTGCGAACTGCCGGCCGGCTTGCAAACGACCAGGCCGACACCATGGTCCAATACCCGACAGGAGGCATGACCCATGGGCAAGTACGCCAAGGACCCCGCCGCAATCGCAAATCTCTCCGCCGAGCAGCACCGCGTGACGCAGCAAAGCGGCACCGAGATGCCGGGCACGGGACCGCTTCTCCATAACAGGGAACCGGGGATCTACGTGGACGTCGTCTCGGGCGAGCCGCTCTTTGCCTCCACCGACAAGTACGACTCCGGATCCGGGTGGCCGAGCTTCACGAAGCCGATCGAGCCCGCCAACGTCAAGGAGCTGTCTGACGAGGGCCACGGCATAGTCCGGACCGAGGTGCGTTCTGCGCATGGCGACAGCCACCTGGGCCACGTCTTTACCGACGGCCCCCGCGACCGCGGCGGTCTGCGCTATTGCATCAACTCGGCTTCCCTGCGATTCATTCCCCGGGACAAAATGGAGGCCGAGGGATACGGTGCATACCTGAACCAGGTTGGAGAAAAGCCATGAGTGAAGAACGCGCGGTGCTTGCGGGCGGGTGCTTCTGGGGCGTGCAGGACCTGCTGCGCAAGTACCCCGGCGTGATCTCGACGCGGGTCGGCTACTCGGGCGGCAACACGCCGAACGCGACCTACCGGAACCACGGCTATCACGCCGAGGCGGTCGAGATCATTTTCGATCCCGCGAAGATCAACTATCGGAAGCTCCTCGAGTTCTTCTTCCAGATCCACGACCCCTCGACCCCCAACCGTCAGGGAAACGACGTCGGCACGAGCTATCGGTCCGCGATCTATTACACGACCGACGAGCAGCGCCTCATCGCCGAAGACACGATCGCGGACGTCGACGCGTCCGGGCTCTGGCCCGGCAAGGCCGTGACCGAGGTTGCACCGGCGGGCGATTTCTGGGAGGCCGAGCCGGAGCACCAGGACTACCTGTTGCAGAACCCGGGCGGATACACCTGTCATTTCATCCGCCCCGACTGGACGTTGCCGCGGCGCAAGAGCGCTTGATCTGCCACATCACGACGAGGGATGCCTGGGAAGCCGCGCAAGTGACCGGTGAATTCCGGTCGCCCGAGTTCGACGCGATTGGCTTCATCCACTGCTCGACGCCGGAGCAGATCTTGCTCGTCGCCAACGCGTTCTTCCGGGGGCAATCGGGACTCGTGATGCTCATGATCGACCTTGCCAAGCTGAAGTCGCCGGTCCGCTGGGAGCCGCCGCATTCGACGGAACGCCTGCCCGGTTTCATGCACGGCTCGGTTTACCCGCACGTCTACGGCCCGATCAACGTGGATGCGGTCACGCGGGTCGAGCAGCTCGTGCCCAGCGACTCCGGCTC
>DATMEC010000125.1:0-4845 GCA_035557125.1 Steroidobacteraceae bacterium | reverse complement strand
TCAAGGTCGTCACCCGCAACAGCCCGCTGGCGTACTACGAGGGTGCGGCCGGTCCCGAAGGCCCGGAGTACGAGTTGGCCCGCGGCTTCGCCGAGCGGCTCGGCGTACGCCTCGAGCTCAGGACCGTGCGGACGACCGCCGCGGCGCTCACGACCGTCGCCCGGAACCGCGCCCACGTCGCCGCCGCGGGACTCGTCGTGGACGAGGCTCGCATGGACCGCGTGCGCTTCGGGCCGGTGTTCCAGCGGATCGACCAGCACGTCGTCTACCGCGTGCAGGATCCCTTGCCGCGGACATCGGCCGACCTCGTCGGCCGGCGCATCGTCGTGCAGCGAAATTCCAGCCACGCCGCCGCGCTCGCACGGCTGGCGCAGCAGGCACCAGGGCTGACATGGTCCGAAATCCGCGCGGCCGACATCCTCGACCTGCTCGAGCGCGTCGCGCTCGGTGAGGCCGACCTCACGGTCGCAGACTCGATCGAGTTCTCGCTCGGTCGGCACTTTCACCCGGACCTGCGCCCGGCCTTCAAGCTCGCGGAATCCGAGGCGGTGGCCTGGGCATTGTCGCCGCACGGTGCGGACCTCCTGCCCGAGGTCGAACGCTACTTCGCGGACCTAGGAGCCGACGGCCGGCTCGCCGACATTCTCGAGCGAAACCGGCGCGCGCTCGTGCGCTTCGACCGCGTCGACGCCGCGAACTTCGTCGCGGGCGTGCGCGAGCGGCTGCCGCGCTACCAGGCCTGGTTCCAGGAAGCGTCCGCCGCCACGGGGATCGACTGGCGGCTCCTCGCCGCCATCGGCTACCAGGAATCACGCTGGGACGAATCCGCCGTTTCGCCGACCGGCGTGCAGGGGCTCATGATGCTGACCGCGGAGACGGCAAGCCGCGTCGGTGTCGCGAACCGCATCGACGCGCGCGAGAGCATCCTGGGCGGCGCGCGCTATTTCCGCGTGGTCGAAAAAACGATCCCCGCGCGCATCCCGGAGCCCGACCGCACCTGGCTCACCCTCGCGGCCTACAACGTCGGCTACGGCCACCTCGAGGACGCGAGAATCCTGACGCAGCGCCGGGGCCAGGATCCGGACAGCTGGCCCGACGTGCGCGCGAACCTTCCATTGCTGGCGCAGGAACGCCACCACGCGACGCTGCGCCGCGGCTATGCGCGCGGCTGGGAGCCGGTCGGCTTCGTCCGCAACGTCCAGACCTACGCCGAGCTGCTGCGCTGGATGGTTGCCGACGAGCCGCCCTCAACGGCGCCCGGCGAAAAAGCGGCGAAGTAGCGCACCGCATTCGTCCGACAGTACGCCGCCGAAGGTGTCGACGCGGTGGTTCATCGCGTCCGAGTCGACGAGGTCGAACGCGCTGCCGGCCGCGCCCTGCCGCGGGTCCCACGCCCCGAACACGAGCCGTGCGATGCGCGCGTGCACGATGGCCGCGGCGCACATCGGGCAGGGTTCGAGCGTCACGTACAACGTGGCGCCGCCGAGCCGGTAGTCCGAGACCGCGGCAGCCGCAGCACGCAACGCCAGGATCTCCGCGTGGGCGGTCGGGTCATGCGCCACGATCGGTTGGTTCCAGCCTTCCCCGAGCGCTTTTTCGTCGCGGACAACGAGCGCCCCTACCGGCACTTCGCCGGCATCCGCCGCGCGCTGTGCCAGTTGCAGCGCGCGCCGCATCCAGTCCACGTCGCTCATGTTCCGGTTCGCCTCGACCCGCCTGCGTTCGTCAAGACTCAGGTTATCATCTGCATGGTGGACGACCCCGGCGAACCGATCCAATGGTGAAGCCATGCGCAGCGTGATACGAGCTGGACTCCTCGCACTCGGCACCGTCCTCGCCGCCTCGCCCCTGTCCGCGCCTGCGCAGGAGGCGCTCGCCGTGATTGCTCCGGAAGCTCGCGACGGCCGCACCGATTTCGACTTCGAGGTTGGCCGCTGGCGGACTCAGGTGAAGCGACTGCGCAAGCCCCTCTCCGGCTCGATGGAATGGGTCGACTACGAAGGCACGAGTATCGTGCACCGATTTCTCGACGGTGGCGCCAATCTCGTAGAGCTGTCGGTCTCAGGGCCGGCCGGGCGCATCGAAGGCGTGTCGCTGCGGCTCTATCACCCGGAGGGGCGGCAATGGAGCGTGCATTACGCGGGCGCCGCGGACGGCGAGCTGACCGCCCCGCTCTACGGCCGGTTCGAGGGCGGCCGCGGCGAGTTCCTGGGCGACGATACGTTTGGCGGGCGGCCGATCCGCGTCCGCTTCGTGATCTCGCAGGTCGACGCCGACACCGCGAGATTCGAGCAGGCTTTCTCGACCGACGGCGGCAAGACCTGGGAAGTCAACTGGATCGCGACGGACACCCGGCTCTGATGCCATCCGGACGGCGCATCTACGCAACCCGCAGCTTGTCCATGCGGCCCTACGATCTCGACGGCCCGCTGCAGCCGGAAATGTCCTGGGCGCCGCTGTCGCACGACGCGGGCAGCGAACGCGGTTCCTACCTCATGCGCATGTCGCCGGGTGCCGCCACGATTCCGCACGAGCACAGCTGTCGCGAGGAGTACCTGATCCTCGACGGCGAGGCCATCGAGGAAGATGGCACGGTGCTGAAGACCGGAGACTGGATCGTCTACGAACCGGGCACGCGCCACAGCACGCGCACCGTCACGGGTTGCCTGCTGCTGGGCATCGACTGGGATCCGCCCGGGCGGAGCTAGCGGCTCAGAACCTCTGCGACCAGCGCAGGCCGATGTTGCGCGGGCGGATGTGGTTGCGGTTGAAGTCGAGGCCGCTCGGGCTCGCATAGCCCGGGTCGCCGATGTCGATCTGGCCGCGCTCGTCGGTCACGTTGTTGGCATAGAGGCTCAGCGTCCAGCGATCATTCTCGATGCCGGTCGACAGGTTCAGCACGCCATAGGAATCCATCTTCGCGCGCCGCACGTTGGATACCTCGAGGTCGTTCCAGGCCTCGTCGCGCCACGACCAGGCCGCCTGCGCAAACAACGGCAGGTTGACGGCCTGGAAGTCGTAACGTCCAAGTGCGGTGTATTGCACTTGCGGCACATAGGGCATGTCGGTGCCTTCAGGAGCGTCAGGAGGCAAGGTCGCCTGATCGTCGGCATCGCGCCAGAAGTCCTCCTGCAGGGTCGAGTCGTTATACGACCCGGCCAGGGACAACAACAGTCCCTCGACAGGCAACCAGTCCAGCTCGAACTCGAGACCCTTGGTCTGCGCCGTGCCGACGTTCTGGATTATGGTCAGGTTTGAGATCGAGAAATCGAGGAAGCTATATTGGAAATCTTCCCAGTCAACGAGGTAAGCGGCTCCGTTGAAACGCACCGCGCCGCCGGCCCACTGGGATTTCCAGCCGATTTCATAATTGTAGACCCAGTCGGGTTCGTAAGACGGAATACCCGGCACGCGCGCGCGGTTGACGCCGCCCGCCCGGAAGCCCTCTGAATAAGTCGCATAGAGCATCTTGTCTTCGGCGACTTCCCACTCGACGCTGCCCTTGAAGGCCCAGTCGTCGCCCTCGGACACGTCGTCGAGAATGCCGGTGTCGTAGCAGGGAAACTGCGGCTCGCCGTTTTCGTCCGCGACGAAGTCGCCGTTCGCGTCGTAGAAACCGGTGCAGTGGCCGATGTTACCGTTGAAGCCGAACAGCGAGTTTTCGTACTCGAAATAGCGCGCGCCGCCGATCAGCGTCACGCTGTCGGTGACGTCGAAATAGACTTCGCCGAAGACAGCCTTGTCGCGGTCGACGCGGTCCTGGTTCGTCGACCAGACCACGTCGCTGTCCTCAATCACCGATTGCGCCGGGTTCAGCGCCGGGACCGTCCACTGCAGGTCGAAGTAGTGCTCCTGGCGCTGGTAGAAGAGGCCTGCTGTCCAGCGGAAGCGATTTTCCTGGCCGGATTGCAGGCGGACCTCGTGGCTCGAGCGCTTGAAGTTCTCGTCGCCGTACACGTACTGCGACGGGTCGGCGCATCCGCCGAGCGCGTCGTAGTACAAGCAGTCGTAGCCGGCACTGGCGTATTCAGAGTCGAGGTATTCCGCATAGCCGGAATAGTCGTACTGGCTTTCCACGTCGCGGTCGAGGTAGGCACCCGCATAGACCAGGTTCAGGTCGCCGATCTGGCCTTCGAGGGTCAGCGACGCCTGGTACCAGTCCTCGTCTTGCCACGCGGGGAAGAAGGAGCTGATCTCGAATTCCTCGCCGGTGTAGAGCTCGTTGTCGTACCAGGTGCCATTGACATTCGATTGCTGGTAAATGAGTCCCGGCGTCACGCTCCAGTTGTCGTTGAGGTCGATCTTCAGCAGCGCACGCGCGCCGGTTGTCTGGGCGGTGTTCCAGTCGTCCTCTACGAGACCGGGATTGTCGCGGGTGATGTCGCCCATTACGTAGTCAATCTCGCCCGGCACGTTGTCGATCCAGCCGCCTTCGTCGGTATGCCAGCCGACCAGTCGCACCGCCATGCGGTCGTTGATCGGGATGTTGACGAAGCCTTCGAGGCCGAAGCCTCCGTCGCCGTGCGCGACCGTGTCGGCGAAGGCGTCGTAACCAGCCTCGAACTGGCCGACATCCGGCTTGTTGGTGATGATGCGGATGGTGCCGGACTGGCTGCCCTGGCCGAACAGCGTGCCCTGCGGGCCGGACAGCGTCTCGACGCGCGCGATGTCGTAGACGTGCACGTCCAGGATCTGGTTGATCGTCGTGACCGGCTGTTCGTCGAGGTAAACGCCGATGCTCGGCATCGACGCG
Organism: Steroidobacteraceae bacterium; assembly: GCA_035557125.1. Classification (GTDB taxonomy): domain Bacteria; phylum Pseudomonadota; class Gammaproteobacteria; order Steroidobacterales; family Steroidobacteraceae; genus SCUD01. Next base: position 92 of record DATMEC010000125.1, on the reverse strand, counting down.
GAATGGTTGCCGTCACCCCCGCTGGAGATGCCGCGCATGTAGACCTGTCCGTATCCGGGGCCGTTGGAGGTATAGGACACGGTAGGCAGGAA
>DATMEC010000124.1:0-7618 GCA_035557125.1 Steroidobacteraceae bacterium | reverse complement strand
CGCGCGCCTTCTGCGCGCCTCCCTTCCCCGACACGACGTTCCACTCCAGCGTCGGCCTCGTGATCAAGCCGCCGGGCAGCTCGCCGAAGCGGATGTTGCTCCATTCGCGCAGCGCATGGATCTGGCCGTCGGCGCCGCGGATGACGAGGCCGTCGTTCGACGAGACCAGCGTGCCGTCGATGAGCTTCACGCCGTCGCCGCTCTGCTGCTCGACGCTGACGTTCCTGTCGACGTAGCGCGAGAGCAGCTTGTCCTGGCTCACGAGGTCGAACTGGAAACTCTGCTCCAGCACCTTGGTGCCTTCGGGATCCGTGAGCGAGAGGAACTGCACGGTCGTCGGGTCGATGAGCGCCGCGACGTCCGCGAACTGGATGGTGCCGCGTCCGCGCGGGATCGAGAGTTCCCGGTCGACGCGCACCAGGGCGAAGCCGGGCAGCTGGTTCGCCATCGGCGTGCCCATGCCGGGCAGCGGCCGGTACCATTCGGCGGGTATGCCGCCGGGCTGCGCGGAGCTGTAAACCGTAAGCGAAGTCTCGGGCTCGGCCGCGGTGGCGCCGAGTGCGAGCAGGACTCCGGCCGTGAGCAGGCTGAAACGAGCGGCAGGCAGCGACATGCACGGCCCTCCTTGGGCGGTATATGCATAGAATAAACGCAGGCGCCCCGGGAGTCGGGTCAATGCACACCGAAATTTCGCCCTGGATCGAGCGGATCAGGCCGCATCGCCTCGCAATCGGTATCGGGGCCGGCATGCTCCTGCTTGCCGTCGCGCTCGCCTGGGTCGCGTGGCGCTGGGGCGTCGCCGAGGACCGCATGGTGCTCATGCAGAAGCAGGCCGAGGCCGGCTTCCTGCAGGCGCCCTCCACGAACCGGACGGTACGCATCGACCTGCGCGCTCCGCGTGCGGTGTCCCTGGGCGGCGGCGATTTCCCTGAGCGCGTCGACTTCCTCGTGAACGCGCGTACGTCACGTTACGTGCGCTTTCGGGTGAACCTGCAGCGTGAGGACGGCACGCTCATCTTCCGCACTGACCAGATGGTGCGCGACTCCAACCAGGACCTGAGACTTTCCCTCAACACTTCCATGCTGCCGCAGGGCAGCTACGTCTTGCGCGTCGAAGGCAACGGCCGCGGCGGCAAGCTCGAGCAATTCGGCGAGGCGCAACTGCGGGTGGCGGGTCGATGAGCGCACGCCGCACGCGCCTGCCTGCCGTCCGGGCCCTCGCCGGCGTCGCACTCCTGTGTTTCATGCTGCCGGCCGCGGCCGGCGAGCAGGCACCGCGCCCACAGCCCGGCGAATGGCCAGCCTACGGTCGCGATCCCGGCGGTGCGCGATTCTCGCCGCTCGCGGACATCGACCGCTCGAATGTCTCGCGCCTCGAGGTCGCGTGGACGTTCCGGACCGGGCATCTCGGCATCGAGACCGGTAACGATCCGCGCTTCGAAACGACGCCCATCGTCGTCGACGGCTCGCTCTATCTCACGACGCCCCTCGGCCAGCTGATCGCACTCGATCCCGCGACCGGCAGCGAGCGCTGGCGCTTCGATCCCGAGTCGCGCCGCGATGCCGATTACGGCGATTTCGCAAACCGGGGCGTGAGCACCTGGCTGGACACCGGGGCGGAGCCCGGCGCGCCCTGCCGCCGCCGGATATTCCTGGCGACCATCGACGCGCGGCTCTTTGCCGTGGACGGCGCGACCGGCCGCATTTGCCCGGATTTCGGCCGGAACGGCATGATCGACCTGCGCATCGGCCTCAGGCATCCACCGTTCGAGTTCGAGGCCTATCAGGTCACCTCTCCGCCACTCGTCGCCGGCGATCTCGTCGTCACCGGCTCTGCGATCGCCGACAACAGCGGCGTCGCGCCGGCCAGCGGCGAGATACGGGCTTTCGATGCGCGTACCGGCCGGCAGCGCTGGCGCTGGGACCCGATTCCCCAGGATCCGCGTGACCCGGCTTTCGCGACCTGGGCAGACGACAGCGCGCGACGAACCGGCGCTGCCAATGTCTGGTCGCTGATGGTCGCGGACCCGGAGCGAGGCCTCATTTATGTGCCGACCTCGAGCCCGAGCCCGGACTATTTCGGCGGGCTGCGTCCCGGCGACAATCGCTACGCGAACTCAGTCGTAGCACTGCGGGCCGCGACCGGCGAAGTCGTTTGGCACTTCCAGACCGTGCATCACGATCTCTGGGACTACGACAACGCCGCGCCGCCGGCACTCGCGACGATCCGCCGGGGTACCGAGCTGCTGCCGGCCGTCCTGCAGGCGACGAAGACGGGCATGCTGTTCGTGCTGCATCGCGAGACCGGCGAGCCGCTCGTCAGCGTCGAGGAGCGGGCCGTGCCGGCGAGCGACGTGCCGACCGAGCGCGCATCGCGCACGCAGCCATTCAGCGCCATCGTGCTGAGCCCGCATGCAATGTCGGCCGAGGAGCTCGGTCACCTCGATGAAGCCGACGGTGCCGCCTGTCGCGAGCAGATCCGGGAGCTGCGCAACGAGGGCATCTTTACGCCCCCGAGCCTGAGCGGGACGCTGGTGCGTCCCTCCAACATCGGCGGTGCGCACTGGGGCGGCATGGCCGTGGATGAGGATCGACAGGTCGCGGTCGTTCCCGTCAACACGATTGCATCGATGGTCCAGCTCATCCCTGCGGACGGCTTCGACCGTGCGGCCGCGAGGCGGGAATCCGGGCGGCTGGGACTCGAGTACGAGTACACGCTCATGGAGGGCACGGGGTACGTCATGCGCCGCCGCTTCCTGCGCGCACCATCCGGCGTTTTCTGCTCGCCGCCGCCCTGGGGCAATCTCGTCGGCATCGATCTCGCCGGCGGCCGCAAGGCCTGGGAAGTGCCGCTGGGAGACGCCGGCGCCAAGGGCTCGCCCAATCTCGGCGGCCCGATCGTGACTGCCGGTGGCCTGGCATTCGTCGGTGCAACGATTGAGCCGAAATTCCGCGCCTATGACACCGAGACCGGCCGGCTGCTCTGGAGCGCCGAGTTGCCCGCCGGCGCGCGCGCGACGCCGATCACCTACCATGCCGGCGGGCGCCAGTTCGTGGTGATCGCGGCGGGCGGCGGCGATTCGTTCGGCGCGGGTGAGCATCTCGTGGCGTTCGCGCTGCCGGATGCGCGTCCGTCCGCTGCCAAAGTCCGGTAGGCGACGGCCGCGCCGCCGGGCGTCGGTGGCGCGGTGAACGTGTCAAACTGGCGGCCTCATGAGAGCGTGGGTCCCGACAGCGGCGCAGCGCGCAATGCGGCGCCCCGCGACGCGTAACGGCTTTGCCGCCGCGGCGGCGCTCGCCGCCTTCTACCTCCTCGCCGGCTGCGGCGGCGACGCGCCGGGCACGCCGCCTCCGCCCGAAGTCACGGTCGTGAAGCTCGCGGCCGAGACCGTCACCCTGAAGCGCGAGCTGCCGGGGCGCGTGAGCCCCTATCTCGTCGCCGAGATCCGCCCGCAGGTCAGCGGAATCGTGCGCAAGCGGACCTTTGAGGAAGGCGGGCGCGTTGCGGCCGGCGAGATCCTCTATCGGCTGGAGGACTCGACGTATCGCGCGGACGCCGAGAGCGCCCGCGCCGAGCTTGCGCGCACCGAAGCGACGCTCGTTGCAGCGCGCGCGACGCAGAAGCGCATCGCTGAGCTCGTGGATACCGGGGCGGTCAGCCGCCAGGACCGCGACACGGCCGTCGCCGGGCTCGGGGAAGCGGAAGCAGGCGTCGGCGCGGCGCGCGCAGGGCTCGCGCGCGCCGAGGTCGTGCTCGGCTACACGCGCATCGCCTCGCCGATCGCCGGGCGCATCGGCAAGTCGTCGGTGACGCAGGGCGCGCTGGTTACCGCCAACCAGGCCGGGGCGCTCGCGACCGTGCAGCAGCTCGACCCCGTTTACGTGGATCTCTCGCAGTCGAGCTCGGAGTGGCTCGCGCTGCGCAAGGAAATCGCGGCTGGCACGCTCGAGTCCACGAAAGAGCTTCCCGTCGCCATCCTGCTCGAGGACGGGACGACGTACGCCGAACGGGGCAAGCTCGTGTTCACAGACGTCAGCGTGGATCCCGCGACCGGCAGCTCGCTGCTGCGCGTCGTAGTGCCGAATGCCTCGATGCTGCTTCTGCCCGGCATGTTCGTGCGCGCCATCATCGGCACCGGCACGCGCAGCAACGCCATCCTCGTACCGCAGCAGGGCATCCAGCGCGACCCGAGCGGCAAGGCCTTCGCGCTCGTGGCCGGCGAGGACGGCAAGGTCGCGCGCCGCGAGGTCCGCGTGAGCAGCACCGTCCGCGACCAATGGCTCGTCGAGGACGGCCTGGCTGCCGGCGATCGCGTGATCGTCGAGGGCTCGCAGAAGGTCCAGCCCGGCGCCCTGGTCAAGGCGGTGGAGCGCGGCACCGGCGCTGCCCGGGAACCTTAGGGAAGCTCTGCACAGGTGGCCCGCTTCTTCATCGACCGCCCGATCTTCGCGTGGGTCATCGCGATCGTGGTGATGCTGGCCGGCGGGCTTGCGCTCACGCGCTTGCCGGTCGAGCGCTACCCGACCATCGCCCCGCCGACCGTGACGGTCAGCGCGACCTATCCGGGCGCATCGGCCGAAGCGGTCGAGAACTCGGTGACCCAGATGATCGAGCAGGCGATGACCGGCCTCGACGGCCTGGACTACATGTCGTCCACCAGCCAGTCGAGCGGCGCGTCCTCGGTCACCCTCACCTTCGCGACCGGCACGAACCCGGACATCGCCCAGGTGCAGGTCCAGAACAAGCTGGAAGTCGCGACGCCGCTGCTGCCGCAGATCGTCCAGCAGCAGGGCATCCGCGTCAGCAAGGCGAGCTCGGGCTTCCTGCAGGTCATCGGGTTCGTGTCCGAGGACGGGCGCATGAGCCGGCAGGACATCTCCGACTACGTGGCGGGCAACGTCGCCGAGCCGCTCTCGCGCGTGCCCGGCGTCGGCAGCGTCCAGGTGTTCGGCGGCCAGTACGCGATGCGTATCTGGCTCGACCCCGCCCGGCTCGCTGCGTACCGCCTGACGCCCGGCGACGTCGTGTCCGCAATCCGTGCGCAGAACGCGCAGGTCACCGTGGGCCAGCTCGGCGGCACGCCGGCGGTCGAGGGCCAGCAGATCAACTCGACGATCACGGCCCAGGACCGGCTGCGCACGCCGGCCGAGTTCCGCGCGATCGTGCTGAAGAGCGGTCCCGGGGGGTCGGCGCTGCGCCTCGGCGACGTCGCGCGCGTCGAGCTCGGCTCGCAGAATTACGACATCATCAGCCGCTTCAACGGCCAGCCGGCGTCGGGTATCGCGGTCTCGCTCGCGACCGGCGCGAACGCGCTGGAGACCGCTTCCGGCGTCGCCGAGCTGCTCGCGCGCATGCGGCCCACGTTTCCGGAGGGCCTCATCGCGAACGTGCCGTTCGACACGACCCCGTTCGTGCGCGCCTCGATCACCGAGGTCGTCAAGACGCTGCTCGAGGCGGTCGCGCTCGTGTTCCTCGTGATCTACCTGTTCCTGCAGAACCTGCGCGCCACGTTTATCCCGACCATCGCGGTGCCGGTCGTCCTGCTCGGCACGCTCGGCGTCATCCTCGCGCTCGGCTACTCGGTCAACATGCTGACGATGTTCGCGATGGTGCTCGCCATCGGGCTGCTCGTGGACGACGCCATCGTCGTCGTCGAGAACGTCGAGCGCGTCATGACCGAGGAAGGGCTGTCGCCGGTCGAGGCGACCCGCAAGTCGATGGACCAGATCACCGGGGCCCTCGTCGGCATCGGCCTCGTGCTCGCCGCGGTGTTCGTGCCGATGGCCTTCCTCGAGGGCTCGACCGGCGTGATCTACCGGCAGTTCACCGTGACGATCGTGTCGGCCATGGCGCTGTCGGTGATGGTCGCCATCGTCCTGACGCCGGCGCTCTGCGCCACCATGCTGAAGCCGCTCGCCAAGGGCGAGCACGTCTCCGAGCGCGGGTTCTTCGGCTGGTTCAACCGCCGGTTCGACGCGGCCAACCTGCGCTACCAGGGCGTCGTCGGGCGCATGCTGGCGCGGAGCCGGCGCTACCTTCTCGTGTTCGCCGTGCTCGCGGCGCTGATGGCGCTCGTGTACGCGCGGGTGCCGTCCTCCTTCCTGCCCGACGAGGACCAGGGCGTGCTGTTCACGCTCGTGCAGGCGCCGGTGGGCGCGACCCAGGAGCGCACGCAGGCGGTGCTCGACCAGGTCGAGCGTCACTTCCTCGGCAGCGAGAAGGAGGCTGTGGACTCGGTGTTCACGGTGCAGGGGTTCAGCTTCTCGGGCAGCGGCCAGAACACCGGCATGGCGTTCGTCAAGCTGAAGGACTGGGACGAGCGCGACAGCGACGAGGCGGGCGTCACGGCGATCGCGGGGCGCGCGATGGGGGCGTTCTCGTCGATCAAGGACGCCATGGTGTTCGCGGTCGCGCCGCCTCCCCTGCCCGAGCTCGGCTCGGTCGGCGGTTTCGACCTCTTCCTGATGGATCGCGTCGGCGCGGGGCACGAGGCGCTCGTCGACGCGAGCAACCGGCTGCTCGCCGCGGCGGCCGGGTCGCCGCTCCTGACCGGCGTACGCCGGAACGGCCAGGAGGACACGCCGCAGTTCCGGCTCGACATCGACATCGAGAAGGCCGCGGCGCAGGGCGTCCCGATTGAGGAGGTCAACGACACGCTCTCGATCGCCTGGGGCGGCCAGTACATCGACGACTTCATCGACCGGGAGCGCGTCAAGCGCGTGTACCTGCAGGCGGACGCGCCGTACCGCATGGTGCCCGAGGACTTCAACCGCTGGTACGTCCGCAATGCCTCCGGCGAGATGGTGCCGTTCTCCTCCTTCGCCAGCTGGCGCTGGTCCTATGGCTCGCCGCGCCTCGAGCGCTACAACGGCGTGCCGGCGATCAACATCACCGGCAGCGCCGCCGCGGGCGTCAGCTCGGGTGACGCGATGGTGGAGATGGAGCGCATCGCCGCCGGTTTGCCGGAAGGGTTCGGCCTCGAGTGGAGCGGCCAGTCGTACCAGGAGCGCGTCGCCAACCGGCAGACGCCGCTCCTGTACGCGCTCTCGGTCCTGATCGTGTTCCTCTGCCTCGCCGCGCTCTACGAGAGCTGGTCAATCCCGGCGTCGGTGCTGATGGTCGTGCCGCTCGGCATCCTCGGGACGGTGCTGCTGACCTGGGCGACGGGACTCGAGCGCGACGTCTACTTCCAGGTCGCGATGCTGACGACCGTCGGCCTCGCGAGCAAGAACGCGGTGCTCATCATCGAGTTCGCCAAGGCCAACGCCGAGCAGGGCATGGGACTCGTCGAAGGCACGCTCGCGGCCGTCCGCGACCGGCTGCGCCCGATCCTCATGACGTCCATCGCCTTCGGGTTCGGCGTGCTTCCGCTCGCGCTCGCGAGCGGCGCGGGCTCCGGCGCGCAGCGCGCGATCGGCACCGGCGTCATCGGGGGCATGCTGACGGGGACCTTCCTCGGCCTCTTCTTCATCCCGCTCTTCTTCGTGACGGTGCGCCGCCTCGCGGCCGGCCGGGTCAGCCCTCGCGCAGCACGCTGATCGGCGGGTGATTGATGACGCTGCGCGCCGCGAGCGTGCCCGCCCCGCCGACGATCACCGCGCCGGCGGCGAGCCCGAT
>DATMEC010000123.1:0-3356 GCA_035557125.1 Steroidobacteraceae bacterium | reverse complement strand
GGTACGGCTGGCTCTACGCACTGTTGATATGGGATCTGTCCATGTGGATCTGGCACTACGGTGCGCACAAGGTGCGCCTGTTATGGTGCCTGCACTCACCCCATCATGCGCCCCAGAACCTGAACATGACGGTCGCCTGGGTGCACTTCTTCGCCGAAGGCTACTACTCCGCGCTAGTCCAGGTCCCTTTGCTGATGCTGCTCGGCGTCGAGCCGGGCATGCTGGTCGTGCTCATGGCCTTCGAGGTCACCTGGGGAACCTTCATACACGCCGGCGAACGCTCGTTTCGCACCGGCCGCTTCGGGCCGGCTCGCTTCTTCATTATTACCCCGTCCTACCATCGGGTTCATCACGCCCGAAACCCGCTCTACATGGATACCAACTTCTGCTCACTCCTGCCGTTCTGGGACTGGATGTTCGGCACCCTGCAGCCGCTCCGAGATGAAGTGAAGATCGAATACGGCATCACGCGCGACGTCGACGTCACGAGCTTCGTCGATTTTTACTTCGGCGAGTTTCTGTTGCTGGCGCGAGACGTGCGAAACGCACGCGGCTGGCGGACGCGGCTCAATTACCTGGTGAAGCCGCCGGGCTGGGCGCCCGGCGACGACTCGCACACGGCGGCAAGCGCGCGGCGAAGCTTTCTCGCGACGCACCCGGAGCTGCGTGCCACGGGTGCACCGGCATTGATGGCCCGTCTGCGGTCGCGACGACCACTGGCAGCATGACTTTTTCCGGAGAATGCCAGCCGCGCCCTGTTGCCTTCCTGCTCCTGGCCCTGGGATTCTTGTCGTCCGCGACGGCCGGCGAGCGCAAGCCCGTGGAGTTCGGAGTCTGTTTTCATCACGGCGCCTTCGGCGACGAGTACACGCCAGCGGCAGCCACCGTCCTGGATAACCTGCGTTCCGCGGGAAGATTCTGGATCCGCGGCGATTTCCAGGACCCCGCGAAGGACGCCCCGTTCACCGCGGACATGGAGCGCAAAGGCATCCAAGTGCTGGCGCTCCTGCCCTGGTATTCCACGGATATTTCAGGTTGGCCGGCATACGTGAAGAAACAGGTGCAGGCGACTCCTGCGGTGCCGGCCTGGGAGATCACGAACGAACCGGAGATGACCTGGTGGGGCGGTCCGATTTCGCCCGCCGACTATATGAGCATGCTCCGGGACGCACATGGGATCATCAGAGCCGCGAATGAAGGCGCCCGTCTGGTGGGTCCCGCCGTCGGAGCGACGTCAAAAGGCGTCGCCTACCTGAAATCGCTGATCGACATGGGCCTCCTCGACTACGTGGACGCGATTTCCGTGCACTACTACGTCTTCCATCGGAGCACTCGGCTCGAGGAAGTGAAGCGTCTCGTCGCCGGCCGGAAACCAATCTGGATCACCGAATCCGGGTGGACCACGGCCGACCAGGAGGGCAGCGAGGAGGCACAGCAGAACTACATCCGGAGCCACTATGACCGGAACGTCGGCATTCTCGGGGCCGATCCGGCGGTGGAAGTGATCTTCAACTACGAACTGAACGATGACCATCATCCCGCGCTTTCCGGCAAGGACGACGGCTGGGGCCTGACTTACGGGCCCGAAGGCGGATTCGGGAAGAAAGCGGCCTACGACGACTTCAGGAAACTGCTCGCCCCTGCCTCTCCCTGAGGTTGCGGAAGGTCCTGAGCTGACATGGACCTGGCTCGGGCTTCAGCGCCGTCGCTCTCCCGCAAGCGTTTCGAAGGCAATGCGCTGGAGCGCAAGCGCCTCGTCGGAGGAAATTCCCAGTTGAACCGCGGCCTGCTCGTTGCCACCCAGGCTGCGCGGATCGCGGCCAGTGACGCTGCCGAAGATCACGAGCGCCTCGAGATAGTAGCCGTACACGCTCGCATGGTAGCCATCGGCGGCCCAGAGATTTATCTGCCGGGGACCGACGGCCTGGTAGGGATTGCGTGCTGCGATTCCTTCGGCAATGGCCCGGTTCCAGGCCTGGCCCACCGGTATCACGGCGCGGATGTATGAAGTGCGCTCGGCCGCCTCGTCGTACGCGGCGCGCACGTCGATCGCCATGGACTCGATCGGTTTCCCGAACCAGTGGCCGGATGCAAGATAGGTCTGGTCGGCCCGCGACCAGGTCGCGACCAGGCGCACATCGACCTCGGGATTTGCGGCGTGGAACAGCTGCGCGAGCCGCGCCGAGTAGTCAATGATCTTGCCGGCATCGCCCGGCGCGTGGGCATCGAGCGTGCTGTAGCCCTGCAGGATCACGTGGTCCCAGGCGCCTGCGACGAGCGCCGTCTTCTGCTCAAAGTGAAAATCCAGGTTCATCCCGGCTGCGGTCTCGAGACTGACGTCATAGTCGAGTCCCGCCTCGCGAGCGAAGGACTTGAACAACGCGGGTACGCCACCCATGCCGTCGCCATTGAGGTCCGTCACGGTCTCGGGCTGATAGCCCTGTACCGGCGGCGACTCCCCACCGAACGTGAAACTGTTGCCGACGAAGAGGATCGTTTCGGCACGAGCGGCAACCTGAAGCCCGGCGATCCCGAGCAGAATCGCTGCAATTCGTGCCCGTTTCAAAGCGGCTGGCATGGCGGCGATTTTACGCGACGGAGTGATATCATTCGCGCATGAGCGAAAAAATCCGCCTCACGAACGGCAAGCTGCAGGTTCCCGACCATCCGGTCATTCCTTTCATCGAGGGTGACGGCACCGGGCCCGACATCTGGCGCGCCAGCGTGCGCGTTCTCGACGCCGCGGTGAAGAACGCCTACGGCGGCAAGCGCAAGATTGAATGGATGGAGGTCTACGCCGGCGAGAAGGCGAACAAGCTCAAGAACACCTGGCTGCCCGACGAGACGGTCGCGGCCTGCCGCGAGTACCTCGTATCGATCAAGGGTCCTCTGACGACTCCGATCGGCGGCGGGATCCGTTCCCTCAACGTCGCGCTGCGGCAGATGCTCGACCTGTACGTGTGCCTCAGGCCCGTGCGCTGGTTCAAGGGCGTTCCCTCCCCGGTGCGCGCGCCCGAAAAGGTCGACATGGTGATCTTCCGCGAGAACACGGAGGACATCTACGCCGGCATCGAGTTCGAGGCCGGCTCGCCCGAGAACGCAAAGTTCCTCGCGTTCATGAAAGAGCAGTTCCCGAAGTTTCACGGCAAGATCCGCTTCCCGGATTCGAGCGGCATCGGCATCAAGCCGGTCTCGCGCGAGGGCACCGAGCGGCTCGTGCGTGCCGCGATCGAGTACGCCGTCGCCAACAAGCGCAAGAGCCTCACCTTCGTCCACAAGGGCAACATCATGAAGTTCACGGAAGGCGCCTTCCGGAACTGGGGCTACGCCCTCGCGGAGAAGGAGTTCGCGGCCCA
>DATMEC010000122.1:0-10573 GCA_035557125.1 Steroidobacteraceae bacterium | reverse complement strand
ACGGCGTCCCAGGCGTCCGGTGCGTAACCGACCGCGAACTTGACGCAGCTCTCGGCCGTGATCCCGCGGCCTTCCAGGTACTGCTTCGCGCGCGGCGATTCGCGCAGGCAATCGCGGTAGAACTGCGCCACCTGCGCGAGCAGCCCGTACAGGTCTTCGCCCGGCCGGGTGCGCGGCGCGCCGCCATCCTCGCGCGGCACCTCGAGGCCGAGCCGCGAGGCGAGTTCCTCGACCGCGTCCGGGAACGGCAGCTTGTCGTGCTCGATCAGGAAACCGAGCGCCGTGCCGTGGGCGCCGCAGCCGAAGCAGTGGTAGAACTGCTTGTCGGGGCTCACCCAGAACGACGGCGTCTTTTCGTTGTGGAACGGGCAGCAGGCCTTCCACTCGCGGCCGGCCTTCTTGAGCTGCACGCGCCCGCCGATCAGCTCGACGATGTCGGTGCGTGCGATCAGCTCGTCAAGGAATGCCCGTGGAATCCGGCCCGCCATGGCCAAAGATACCGCAACGGTCAATCGGGCAAGGGCTGGCCGGCTCTCCAGCCCTCGCGGCGCAGCCGCTCGAAGAGTGCGAGCGCATGCCCGCGGCCGTCGCGCGAGTGCAGCGGCAGCACCAGCACGTCGCCCGCCCGCGCCCATGCGAGCGCGACGCGCACGGCGCGGTCCTCGTCCGGCGCATCGCCGATCGCGTCGGGCCGCAAGCCGGCGCCGGCGAGCGCACGCCGCAGGAGCGCCGGGATCTCGCCCGTGCCGCGGCCGCGCAGGTAACTGCCGAGTTCCTTCACCACCACGAGGTCGGGCCGCGCGGCGGCGGCCACCGCGGCAAGACGGTCGATGTCCGCGTCCTCGCGGTCGCCGGCCTGGCCGAGGAGGAGCGCGAGCCGCCCGTCGCCGCGCAGGTGCTGGGCGAAATCGACCAGCCCCGAGAGTGCCGTCGGGTTGTGCGCGAAGTCCACGATGAGGTTGAGCCCGCCGAGCTCGTAGCGCATGAGCCGGCCGGCGTTGTCTTCGGGACTGGCACCGAAGCCGGCGAACACCGCAGCGATAGTGGCGGGGGCGATGCCGAGACCGGCAGCGCCGAGGGCGGCGGTCGCGAGGTTCGCAACGTTGAAGTGTGAATGGCCGCCCGCCGCGAGCGGCATCTCGGCGACCGCACCGAGGTCGTGCTCGGCGCGGCCATGGAAAAGCACGAGGCGGCCGCCGCGCACGCCTGCCGTGGCGCCGCCGCCCTGGCGGTGCGTGGCAAGGAATGGGGAGTCCGCGTCCTGCGCGAACCAGCCGAGCGGCTTGCCGCAGGCGGGGGCGCGGCGCGCGAGCAGGTGGTCGTCGGCGTTCACGACCAGGAGTCCGCGGTCGTCGAGGGCTCGCGCCACCGCAAGCTTCACCTCCACCAGCGCCTCGAGGTCGTGCACGCCGTACTCGCCGAAATGGTCGGCGGCGATGCTGGTGATTACGGCGACGTCCGCGCGTGCGACCGCGAGCCCGCGCCGCAATATGCCGCCGCGCGCCGTCTCGAGGATCGCGGCTTCGGCGTGCGGGTCGCGCAGGACGCGGCGGGCGCCGGCGGGGCCGGAGTAATCGCCGGTGCCGAGCGCACGCCCGGCGACGAAGACGCCGTCGGTGCAGCAATAGCCGGTCGTGAGTCCCGCGGCCTTTGCGCAGGCGGCGAGGAGGCGCACGACGGTGGTCTTGCCGTTGGTGCCGGTGACGAGTGCCGTCGGGATGGCGCGCAGTGCAGACCAGTCGACCGCTGCGGGCTCCGGCAGCTCGGCGAGCGGCCAGGTGTAGCTGCCCGCACCGGCTCCGAGCGTCAGGGTCTCGTCGTCGAGGACGTGCGGCAGGCCGCGCGACATTGCTGCCTCGATGAGCGCGCGCAGCCGCGGGTTCGACTCGCGCGCCGCGCGACGCCTGAGGCGCAGCATTGCGCCCGCCGTTTCAAGCGCCGGGGCTTCTGTTTCTTCCGGTTGCTCGGCGGCCAGCGCCGCGATGAGTGCAGGCGCCGAGGCAGGATCGCGCTCGGCGATCGAGGCGGCGAGCGCCCACTCGTTGACTTCGGTGGCGGTATAGAGCTGGTCGGGGGGCGCCGCGAGCGCGAGCGACGCGCCGGTCTCGTGCGGCACGACGGAGGCCGTGGCCGCCGGCCAGCGCAGTTCGCCGCAGGCGCGAAGGACGCGACCGCGCCAGGCGTCGAGCACCGCGGGGTCGCGCGCTTCGGTTTCGAGCACGGCGCCCGTGCCGTCGAAGAACCGGTTGTGGCCGGTCAGGCGGCGCGATTCGTCCCAGGGCGTTGTGCCGGCGTCAGTCAGTCGGACGCCTCTGGCGCATAGCGGATGCCGCGCTCGTCGCGGATCAAACCCTCGAGCGAGAGCGGCGCCGCCGATTCGACCGGCGCCTCGACGACGGGCACGTGTACGGGCGGCGAGGCGGGCGCCTGCGCCGGCGCGCCTTCCGGCCGGAAATAGATGATCTGCTTCCAGGAGCGAACGAGCGCGTCCGAGAATACGAGGAGCAGGTCGCCCTGGCGGCTCATGTTGAGCGCCGCGTCGATCGCGGCCTGCTCGTCCGGGATCACCGAGATCGCCGACTGCGACACGCCCGCCGCGAGGAGCGTCGCCGCCATGATGCGCGGCACCTCGTCCGGCCCGCGGTCGCGCAGGTTGTCGTCGCGGCGGCAGACGTAGTGGTCGAAGCGGCCCGCGACGGCCTGCGCGATCGCGCGCAGGTCCTCGTCGCGGCGGTCGCCGGGCCCGGCGAGCACGACGATGCGCCGTCCGGAGACGTCGAGCCGGGTCGCGAGGTCCGCCAGCATGCCGACGGCGTGCGCGTTGTGGCCGTAGTCGAACAGCACCTTGAACGGGTGCTCGTTGAAGACGTTCATGCGTCCCGGCGCCTGGAAGAAGGTCGTGTCGAAGGTGCGCAGACCCTGCCGGATCGCGTCTAGCTTGACGCCGAGCGAGAATGCGATCGACGCCGCGAACATCGCGTTCTGGACGTTGTGTGTGGCGCGGCCCTCGAGCGTCGCCGGGACCAGGTGCGTCCAGACGAGGGGGATGTGGCCGCCGCGGTCGTAGAGCGTGACCATCTGGCCGTTGACGCCGGCCTCGAGCGCGCAGGCGCGCCCGCCCGCGCGGATGTGCTCCCTCACCAGGGTGTGCTGCGGGTTCAACGTCACGTAGCAGATGTTCTCGGCGTCCGTGTGCGCCGACATCTTGAGCACCAGCGGGTCGTCGGCGTTCAGCACGGCGCAGCCCGTGGCGACCTCGACCACCACGCGCTTGACCTCGGCGAGCTGCTCGAGCGTGTCGATGCCCTTGAGCCCGAGGTGATCGGCCTGCACGTTCAGCACGGCACCGACATCGACCTCGGCGACGCCCATGCCGGCGCGCAGCAGGCCGCCCCGCGCGGTCTCGAGCACCGCCGCGTCGATGTGTGGGTCGGCGAGCACCATGCGCGCGGACACCGGGCCGGTCATGTCCCCGGAAACCGTGCGCTGCCCGTCGATGTAGACGCCGTCGGTGGTGGTGAGCCCCGGCGTGTAGCCGGACATCTTGAGGATGTGGGCGAGCATGCGCGCCGTCGTGGTCTTGCCGTTGGTCCCGGTGATGGCGGCGATCGGCACGCGCGAGGGCGTGCCGGGCGGGAACAGCATGTCGATCACCGGACCCGCCGCGTCGCGCGGCGTTCCCTCTGACGGGGCGACGTGCATGCGAAATCCCGGTGCGGCGTTCAGCTCGCAGATGCCGCCGCCGATCTCCTTGTACGACAGGGCGATGTCCTTCGACAGGAAGTCGACGCCGCCGACGTCGAGGCCGATCGCCTTGACTGCGCGCACCGCCATGTCGCGGTTGTCCGGGTGGATCACGTCGGTCACGTCCGTCGCCGTGCCGCCCGTCGAGAGGTTCGCGGTCGAGCGCAGGTAGACCTTGCGGCCGGCCTCCGGGATGGAACCGGGCTCGAGCTCCTGGCGCGCGAGCATCATGCCCGCCTGCGCGTCGATCTCGAGCCGGGTCAGCACCTTCTCGTGGCCGACGCCCCGGCGCGGATCCTGGTTCACGATCTCAACCAGCTCCGCCACCGTGTGCTCGCCGTCGCCGACGACGTGGCCCGGCGTGCGGCGCGTCGCGGCGATCAGCTCGCCGTTCACGACCAGCAGGCGGTGGTCGTCGCCCTCGAGGTAGGTCTCGACGATGACCGAGCGCGAGTGCTCGCGCGCGCGCTCGAAGCCGGCCTCGACTTCCGCGTCGGTGGTCAGGCGGATCGAGATGCCGCGGCCGTGGTTGCCGTTGAAGGGCTTGGTGACCACCGGAAAGCCGAGGCGGCTTGCGGCGCGCACGGCCTCGCGCGCGTCCTGCACCAGCTCCTGGCGAGGCACCGGCAGGCCGAGGGCGGCGAGGATGCGGTTGGTCTCTTCCTTGTCGCTCGCGAGCTCGACCGAGATGTGCGGCGTCCTGCCCGTGACGGTCGCCTGGATGCGCTGCTGGTACTTGCCATGGCCGAGCTGGACCAGCGACTGGTCGTTGAGCCGCAGCCAGGGGATGCCGCGCTTCTCGGCAGCGTGAACCAGCGACGCCGTGGACGGCCCGAGCGCGCGCCGCTGCGCGAAACGGATGTACTGGTCGCGTGCCGTCGGCCAGTCCCAGTCCTCCGGCACCGAACCGGCGGGCCGGAGGTTCGCGGGCAGCAGCGAGCACAGCAGTCGGAGCGCAAGCTCGCCCGCCGCGACGCCTTCCTCGCGCTCGGCATATTCATATACAACCGAGTAGTGCCCTGGCAGGTCGAGGCCGCGGGTCTTGCCGAAGGTGACGTCCTCTCCGGCGACGTTCTGCAGCTCGAGCGCCACGTGCTCGAGCACGTGGCCGAGCCAGGTGCCCTCGTCCTCGCTCATGCGGCGGATGAAGCCGCCCGGTTCGCGGTAGGAGCAGCCGTGCTCGGCGAGGCCCGGCAGTGCCGCGATCAGGCCGTCGACAAAGCCCTTGCCGAGCCTGCCCGTCGGCCACGCTTCGAGCTCGCCGAGGTCGAGCTCCAGCCGGATGACCGGGAAGCGCGCGTAGTGCGAAGGCCCGACGTAGATGGAGCGATCGAGGATCCGCATGCCGGCCGGCCGTCACCTGGAAGAGGTAGGGCCGAGCATGATCGCATAGGGTGTCGCGGGCGCGCAGCCGGGGGCGCGGAGAGGGACGGCAGGACCTGCCGCCCCCCCGAGGACGGTGAATCGCCCGGGTTACGCGGCCTTGCCCTTCGCAAGGTCATGGACGTCAGAGGCCCGGAGCGGCTGCCCGCCGATGGCCCAGTCTCCCTGTTCGAACTCCTGAACGCGCACCCAGGTAACGGGA
Source organism: Steroidobacteraceae bacterium (assembly GCA_035557125.1). Classification (GTDB taxonomy): domain Bacteria; phylum Pseudomonadota; class Gammaproteobacteria; order Steroidobacterales; family Steroidobacteraceae; genus SCUD01. The sequence goes on along the minus strand of DATMEC010000122.1, from coordinate 5,244 downwards.
CGCATGGCTTCGCCTTCAACTTCGATCATCGCCGCGGTGACCTTGGCAATGAGTTCCTGTTTCTGCTTCGGCGTGAAGACGTCCTTGATGACGTCGATGGTGACAAGAGGCATGTCGAAACTCCTGGATGGCAAGAAACCGTCTAATGGCCCGCAGTCGCGGCAGGCATGGCGTCCACCGCGGACTCGAAGGCAATGAAGAGGATGCAGGGCACGTCGCTCATGCAGTGTCCCGCATGCGGCCGGCCGGGCGGCCCGTAGGCATACGCGCCGGGCGAGAGCCGCACGGGAGCCTGGCCCTCGTAGGCCACTTCGAGCTCGCCGGCCACGAGGACCATGCGCTCCGCGGAGGTGTGCGAATGCAAAGGAATCTCGGCGCGCGCGGGAACCCTGAAGAACACGTCGGCGTTCGGCCGTGACGGATCGCCGTGGAGGACGGCGATGGCGCAACCGGCCGGCAGGAAATCGGGGCAGGGGCCCCACGCCAGCCCGGTGTCGCCGGAATTCCTGGAAACGGCCGGATCCACGGGTGGCGCATCGGCTCCCGCGGGCACCGTGACGGCAGCCAGTGCGACGACGGCCGACAACGAGAACCCACGTATCACGTCTTTGGCCTGCATGGTGACGGCTCCTCGAGGGTGGACTGGCACGAACGACACAAAGCGTGGCAGGGCGGGGCCACGGAAGCTTGGAGATTCCATGGAGATTGCCTGCAGGTGTTCTGGGACAGCCCCTGCGGCTGATCTATGCTGCCACCCGTGATCTACCGGTTCGCCGAGTTCGAGCTCGACCTGGCGCGGGCCGAGTTGCGGGCCGACGGCGAGTCTCGCGCGCTGGAACCCCAGGTCTTCGCGCTGCTGGCGCTGCTCGTCGAGAACCGGGACCGGCTGGTCTCCCGGGACGAGATCTTCGAGAAGGTCTGGGACGGCCGGGTCGTCTCCGACGCGGCGCTCGCGAGCCGTGTCAAGTCGGCGCGGCAGGTGCTCGGGGACGATGGCAAGTCGCAGCGGTTCATCCGTACGCTGCATGGCCAGGGCTTTCGCTTCGTCGCGGTGGCGCGGGCGGTGCTGGGCAGCGCGCCCGTCGCCGCAAGCGGGAAGTCCGAGACTCCGGTGGGAACCGGTACCGGTGCGGCCCACGCGTTGTCGACGCTCGCCAAGCCGTCGATCGCAGTCCTGCCATTCCGCCTTGTCGGCGGCGCCGGTCCCTATGGCGCGATCGCGGAAGCGCTGCCCGACGAGCTGATCGTCGACCTCGCGCGCCTGCGCTGGCTGTTCGTGACTTCGCGCGGCTCGTCGTTCCGCCTCCGCGCCGCGGACGCGGACATGGTCGAGATCGGACGGCTGCTCGGCGTGCGTTACGTCCTCGCGGGCTCCGTGGAAGTCGCGGGCCCGAGACTCTCGGTGTCGGTCGAGCTCGTTGACACGCGCGACGCCGGCGTCGTCTGGGCAGAGCGCTTCGACAATGTACTCGCCGACGTGCACCGGGTTCGCGACGAGATCCGCAGCAGCGTGCTGGCTGCGCTCGAGCTGCGCATCCCGGAGCACGAGGCAGAGCTTGCGCGACTCAACGTGAGCGAGGACCTCGACGCCTGGTCCGCCTATCACCTCGGCCTGCAGCACGTGTACCGCTTCAACCGCCAGGACAACGCCGCCGCGGCCGGCCTGTTCACGCGCGCCATCGGGCGTGACCCCGCGTTCGCGCGCGCGCACGCGGGCCTGTCGTTCGTCCATTTCCAGACGGCTTTCCTGCGCCACACGGACGACCTGGCCGGCGAGGTGGGCCTCGCCCGGCGCTTTGCGGACCGTGCGGTCGAGCTCGACGCGAGAGACCCATTCGTGAACTTCGCGATGGGCCGCACGCACTGGCTCTCGGGCGACCTGGAGGCCGCATTGCCCTGGCTCGAGCGCGCGACGGCCCTGAGTCCGAGTTATGCGCAGGGCATTTACGCGCGCGCCTGGACGGAGACGCTCGCCGGGCAGGCGCTGGTGGGCAGGCGCCACGTCGACCTTGCGATGCGCCTGTCGCCGCTCGATCCACTCCACTACGGCATGCTCGGCACGCGCGCCTTCTCGCACCTGATGCTCGGCGAGGATGCCGACGCCGCGCGCTGGGCGGAGCGCGCCGCACGTGCGCCCGGCGCGCACGTCCTGATCGCCATGATCGCCTGCGCGGCGCAGGCGCTGGCGGGCAACGAGGCGGCGTCCAGGGCCTGGGCGGCGAACGTGCGCGAACGCAACCCGGCGCTCACGCGCGGGGACTTCTTCCGCTCCTTCCCAATGAAATCCGAGGATGCGAGGGCCCGCGTGTCCGGGGCCCTGGCCGCGCGCGCCTTCTAGCGGGCGCCGGCGTTCACTCGCGCCGCTGAATCAGCCCCGCGGCGCCGGCCTGCCGCGTGTGCAGGTTGAAGCTGGCGCCCGCGGTCAGCACGTGCACGGCGAGGCCGAGGATGCAGATCGGCTGGCCCTCGGTCACGGAATCGACCGACGAGAAGCTGACCTTCGATGCGTCCACGACCGTGACCCCGCCCGTGCCCTCGACTTCGAGCGTCTCGTCCGGCCCGATGAAGGCGGCCGTGTCCTCGTCGAGCCCGAGGCCGACTGCGAACGGGTTGTAGGCGAGCGCGGTGATCAGGCGGCCGAGCCGGTCGCGCTCGCGGAAGTGCTGGTCGATGATGAAGCGATTGGTGAGCCCGAGCCCGGGTGCGAGGCGGACGCTGCCGGAAATCGCGGTCGCGCCGTCGTCGCCGTAGGCGATCATGTGCTCGGAGAGGATCGAGGCGCCGGCGCTGGTGCCGCCGACCGTCACGCCGCGCGCGTTCTGCGTGCGGATGAGCTTCGCGACCGGCGTGCCGCCGAGCAGCGTCGTCAGCCGGAGCTGGTTGCCGCCGGTGAAGAAGATGCCCGTCGCCGCCTGCAGGCGCTCGAGGCGTCCCGCTTCCTGGCAGTCGCGGCGCGTGTCGAAGTCCATCACGTCGACGTGGCGGGCGCCGAGCTCGCGGAACAGCTTCTCGTAGCGGCCGCCCGTCTCGTGCGCACGGCTTGCGGTCGGGATCACGACGATGTCGGCGTCGTCGCCGCCCGATGCCTGCACGAATCGCGCGAGGATCTTCGGGTCGTTTTCCTTGTTCTCGGCGCCACCGATCGGGACGATGTGCCCGCGCGTCTCGCCGTCGGGGACCCGGCTCGGGCTCATCGGCTCAACCCCCGAGCGCCGACTTGATGCGCGCCGAGAGCGCGCCCATGTCGGTGCGGCCCTGGACCTTGGGCTTCAGCACGCCCATGACCTTGCCCATGTCCTTCATCGAGGCGGCCGAGGTCGCGGCGATCGCGTCCTTGATCATCGCGTCGAGCTCGGCGGCATTGATCTGGGCGGGGAGGTAGGAAGCGAGGACGGCTATCTCGGCAGATTCCTTCGCCACGAGGTCCGCGCGCTTGCCCGCCTCGAATTGCACGACGGATTCCCTGCGCTGCTTGATCATCTTGTCGATGACCGCGAGGACCTGTGCGTCATCGAGCTGGATGCGCTCGTCGACTTCGCGTTGCTTGATGCCGGCCTGGAGCATGCGGATGCAGGAGAGGCGGTCTTTCTCGCCCGCCCGCATCGCCGCTTTCATGTCTTCCGTGATGCGCGCCTTAAGGCTCATCCCGGGGTCAGCGCGTGGTAGCGCTGCGGCCGCCGTCGCGTGAGGCGCGCTTGAGGTGCCGCTTGATGGCGGCTGCCTTCTTGCGTTTCCGCTCCTGGGTGGGCTTCTCGTAGAATTCCCGACGGCGCAGTTCGGTCAGCACGCCGGCCTTTTCGCAGGCGCGCTTGAAACGACGCAGCGCAGCGTCGAAATACTCGTTCTCGCGGATACGGACACTCGGCATTCAAACCTCGTCGTGACCTGAACCCCCGGACCGGGCCGGGAAAGGGCCCGGAATTGTAGTGATCCGCCCCCGGAAAATCAAAAGCCAAGGCATATGTTGGTTCTAGGCATCGAAACCTCCTGTGACGAGACGGCGGTTGCGCTCTACGACGGCGAAAAAGGCCTCGTGGCGAACCACGTCTTCAGCCAGGTCGAGTTGCACGGCCGCCACGGTGGGGTCGTGCCGGAGCTCGCCTCGCGCGAGCACATCGAGCGCCTCCTGCCGATGGTCGAGGCGACCCTGACGGAGGCCGCTACCGAACCGCAAGCTATTGACGGCATTGCCTATACCGCGGGGCCCGGTCTCATCGGTGCGCTGCTGGTAGGCGGCAGCGTCGCGCGGGCGCTCGGCTACGCCTGGGACGTGCCCGTCATCGGCGTTCATCACTTGGAGGGCCACCTGCTGGCACCCGCCCTCGAGCCGGGCGCCCCCGCCTTTCCGTTCGTGGCCTTGCAGGTCTCGGGCGGACATACCCTCCTGGTCGAGGTGGAGGGCGTTGGGCGCTACCGGATCCTGGGAGAGACCCAGGACGACGCCGCCGGGGAGGCCTTCGACAAGACGGCGAAGCTTCTCGGCCTCGGCTACCCCGGCGGGCCGGCGCTGGCGGCCCTGGCCGAGCACGGCCGCCCGGGCGTATTCGAGTTTCCGCGACCCATGCTCGACCGCCCGGGGCTCGACTTCAGCTTCAGTGGGCTGAAGACAGCCGTCGTCGTCGCGGTGCGCGGCCGTACGCTCGACGACGTGGCGCGTGCCGACGTCGCGCGCGGCTTCGAGGAGGCCATCGTCGACACGCTGGTGACGAAGTCCCTGCGCGCACTCAAGGCCACCGGCCTCGACACGCTGGTGGTCGCCGGCGGCGTCGGCGCCAACCGGCGGCTGCGCGAGGCGCTCACGGCGAGGCTCGCCGCCGCGCGAGCCCGCGCGTTCTTCCCGCGCCCCGAGTTCTGCACCGACAATGCCGCGATGATCGCGCTCGCGGGCCACCACCGCCTGGCGGCCGGCGAACGCGAGGACCTGGCGGTGCGCGCGCAGGCGCGCTGGCCACTCGACGAGCTGCGACCGCCGGGATCGAAGGGGACGCGCACCTTCGGTGCAATGTGAGCGACATAGTGACGGGGGCGTGGTACTGAAGGTGCGCGTCCCCTCCGGAGAAACGATGGACCGTATTTTCATTTCAGCCCTCGCCACCGAAGCCATCATCGGCATCTACGACTGGGAGCGCGAGGTCAAGCAGCGCCTCGAGATCGACCTCGAGATCTGGAAGGACCTGCGCGCCGCGGCAACGAGCGACGCGATCGAGGACACCCTCAACTACAAGTCGATCGCCAAGCGCGTGC
>DATMEC010000121.1:0-4721 GCA_035557125.1 Steroidobacteraceae bacterium | reverse complement strand
CGCCTACGACCTCGGTGCGCGCACCGCGGGCGACACCGACATTGCGCGGCTGCGCGCGGGCGGCGTCGGCGGACAGTTCTGGTCGGTGTACGTCCCGAGCGCGCCCGAAGCCGGGGCGCGCGGCTTCGCGCGCATCCAGCTTGAGCAGATCGACATTGCGCTGCGCGTCATCGAGCGCTACCCGCGCGACCTCGCGTTTGCGCTCACGGCCGGCGACATCGAGCGGGCGAACGCCGAGGGCCGCATTGCCTCGCTGCTCGGCATGGAAGGCGGCCACGCCATCGACAACTCGCTCGGCGCGCTGCGGGACTTCTACCGGCTCGGCGTGCGCTACATGACGCTCACGCACTTCAACACGGTGGACTGGGCCGACGCATCGACCGACGTCGCGCAACATGGCGGTCTTTCGAAGTTCGGCGAGGAAGTCGTGCGGGAGATGAACCGGCTCGGCATGCTGGTGGACATCTCGCACGTGTCGGCAGACACGATGAACGACGTGCTGGACATCGCCGAAGCTCCCGTCATCTTTTCGCACTCCAACGCCCGCGCGCTCTCGCCGACGCCGCGCAACGTGCCGGACGCGGTGCTCGCGCGGCTGCCGAAGAACGGCGGCGTGGTGATGGTCAGCTTCATCTCGCTGTTCGCCGTGCAAGGCGACGAGCACGCGCGCTGGCAGGAGGCCTTCGAGCGCGAGACCGGCGTGAAGCTCGGCGACGCCGCCTACGACGCGGCGGTCGCGAAGTACACGGCGGTCCATCCTGAGCCGCGGGCGACGGTCGCCGACGTCGCCGACCACATCGAGCACGTGCGCGACGTCGCAGGCATCGACCACGTCGGCATCGGGGCGGATTTCTTCGGCGAGCCCGCATGGATGGCGGCGGGGCTCGAGGACGTGTCGAGCTATCCGCAGCTGTTTGCCGAGCTCATCCGCCGCGGCTGGACCGAGGAGGCGCTGTCGAAGCTCGCGCGCGGCAACGTGCTGCGGGTGCTGCGCGGAGCCGAGCAGGCCTCGGCGCGGCTGCAGAAACTGCGGGCGCCGTCGAACCAGACGATCGAGCAGCTCGACCGCGGGCAGGCGCTGCCGGACAAGTACTGAACGTCAGCGAGCCTCGAGCAGTTGCTGCACGTACCGGAACAGCTTGCGGCCCGCGCCCGCGCCATGGCCGGAAGCGCGCTCGGCGGCTGCCGCGGCGGCGAGCGCGGCGAGGGTGGCGCGGTCGACCCCCGGGTTTTCCGCGGCGAAGACCTCGAGCGCCTCCGGGCCGTCGTTCTCCAGCCGGTCGCGCCAGCGCTCCACGCGCCGGAACCGCGCCGCGTCGAGGCGCGCGGCATCTTCGTGGGCGTCGAGCGCGGCTCGGACGGGGTCGAGGTCGAGTCCCCGCATCAGCTTTGCGACGAACTGCTTCTGGCGGACGAGCGCGCCTCGGACTTTGATGCGGCGCGCAAGCGCAACGGCATCCGCGAGCTTGTCGGGCAGGTCGAGGCCGTCGACGAGCGCAGCCGGTGCGTCCACGAGCCGGTTCGCCAGGTCCTGCACGGCCTGGGCCTGGCGTTTCAGTTCACCTTTGGTGGGCGGCGGGATGCCGCCGGGCAGCTCGCGGCGGCGCATGTGGAAATCCTAGCATGCGCGCCATTTCCGCCCGCACGCCGGTACAATCCGCCGGACCCATGACAGCCGCTTCCCAACCCGACCAGAAGGCGCTCGAGCAGGTCGTCGAACGCGCGCTCGCGCTCGCGCGGGCGAGCGGCGCGACCGCTGCCGAGGCGGGAGTCGGGGTGTCGACCGGGCTTTCGGTGACCGTCCGTCTCGGCGAGGTCGAGACGCTCGAGTACCAGCGTGACCGCAGCCTCGGCGTGACGGTCTACGCCGGCCAGCGCAAGGGTTCGGCGAGCACCGCCAACCTTTCGTCGGCGGCGGTCGAGGAGACAGTGGCCAAGGCGATCTCGATCGCGAGCTTCACCGCCGACGACGAGTTTGCGGGGCTGCCCGACGCAGACCGGATGGCAGGCCGCCTGCCGGACCTCGACCTCAGCCACCCCTGGGCGCTCGAGGCGCCGGCGGCGGTCGAGCTCGCGAAACGCTGCGAGGCCGCCGGGCTCGGCTTCGATGCCCGTATCAAGAATTCCGAGGGTGCCTCCGTTTCGACCCACCGCAAGCTCCGGGTCTTCGGCAACAGCCACGGCTTCATAGGCGGCTATCCGTCGACTTCGCACAGCGTCAGCTGCGTGGTGGTTGGCCAGGTCGGCGACGACATGCAGCGCGACTATTGGTATTCCGCCGCGCGCGACTGGCGCGGGCTCGAGGATGTCGAGGACGTGGGCCGCAGGGCGGCCGAGAAGGCCGTGCAACGGCTCGGCGCCGGCAAGCTTTCCACGCGCAAGGCGCCGGTGCTGTTCGCGCCCGAGCTCGCGCGCGGGCTGATCGGGCATTTCACCGGCGCAATCGGCGGCGCGGCGCAATATCGCCGAAGCAGTTTCCTGCTCGACGCGAAGGGCGCGCAGGTGTTCCCGGACTGGATGTCGCTCGTCGAGCGCCCGCACCTGCCGGGCGCGCTGGGTTCGGCGCCGTTCGACGGCGAGGGTGTTGCGACGCGCGACCGCGAGATCGTCGTCGACGGCAAGCTCGACGGCTACCTGCTCGACTCCTATTCCGCGCGCAAGCTCGGGCTCGTGACGACCGGGAACGCGGGCGGCGTGCACAACCTCGTGGTCCAGGGCCGCATGCTCGACCCGAAGACACTGCTTGGACGGCTCGGCAAGGGCCTGCTGGTGACCGAGATGATGGGGCAGGGCGTCAACGCGGTGACCGGCGACTACTCGCGCGGTGCTTCCGGCTTCTGGGTGGAGAACGGCGAGATCGCACGGCCGGTGCACGAGATCACCGTCGCCGGGAACCTGCGCGACATGTTCCTGCGCATCGAAGCGCTCGGCGACGACGTCGACCGGCGCGGCGCGATCCACAGCGGGTCACTGCTCATCGCGGAGATGACGATCGCGGGAGATTAGGCGTGGCCAGGTCGCGCAGGGTCATGCCGGCGATCCGTTCGCGCATGCCGGCCTCAACCGAGTTCGCGACCTCGTCAGCCGCCGGCTCGGTGCGCGCGCGCCACAGTAGCCAGGATTCGTACTGCCGCTCGTCGCGGACGGCATTCAGGATGTCCGCGAGCTGGATGCCTTCGAGATCCCGGGCCGGAACCACCTCTTCGTCCTCGGTCAGCGACAGTAGCCCCGACTGCTCGAGCGAGCGTGTGACGCCCGCGAGCGCGGAGCCGGGGATCTCGAGGTCCTCGGCGAGTGCGCGCAGCTTGCAGGGCGGCTCCCCGGCGACGAACCGGCGCGCGACCAGCAGCATCACCGTGAACGCCAGCCGCTCGCGCAGCGCGCTGGTCAGGCGGACGTGGCCCTGGCCGACCCGCAGGTAGCGCGGGTTCTGCACGTAGAACGAAAGCTGCGCACCGATCAGGACGATCAGCCAGCTGAGGTAGATCCAGATGAGCGTCGCGAGGAAGATGGCGAAGCCCGCGTAGATCGCGACCATCTGCGTGGATGCGGCGACGATGCGCGCGAACAGCGCGCCGCTGCCCGCCCACAGGAGGCCCGCGGCCAACCCGCCGATGAACGCCGCCTTGAGCCGCACGCGCGTGTTCGGCACGAAGCTGTACAGGAATGTGAACACGCCGGTGACGAACAGGAACGGCCCGATGACGCCGAATGCGCGCACGATCGAGCCGAAGGGCTCGGTCTGGGTGAGCCAGCGCATGGTCGAATGGTTGCCGAGCGCGCCGAACAGGCTGAACACGATGACGATGAACACCGGCCCGACGACCATGAGGCTCAGGTACTCGCTGACGCGGCGCATGATCGAGCGCGGGCGCTCGACGTGCCAGGCGAAGTTGAAGGCTTCCTCGAGCTTCTGGATGGTCGAGATGACGGTATAGAGCAGGAAGGCGAGGCCGACCGAGCCGAGCACGTCGCCGCGCACGTTGTCGACGAATGCCATGAACTGCGCCGTCAGCTCGGTCGCCCGCTCGCCGATCGGGTGCAGGAACTCGTAGATCAGGGGCTCGAGGTCGCGGTGCACGCCGAGGCCCTTGAGGACCGCGAACGCGAAGGCGGCGAGGGGAACGAGCGAAAGCAGCGTCGTGTAGACGAGCCCCATGGCGCGCAGGTTCAGCTCGCCGGTAAGCAGGTCGCGGACCAGCGCGAAGGGATAGCGCAGGACGTCGAGCAACCAGTTCGCGGGCTCGACCGGCAGGTAGTGGCGATCGAACAGGAGACGCTCGATGCGTTCGCGCAGCCGGGCGAGCGGTGTCATCGCGGCAGCGTGGCACAGGGCCCCTGCGCCCGCAATTGTGCGCCTGCTAGAGTGCCGCGATGCCGGGCACTTACTCCGAACGCATCGTCTGCCTCACGGAGGAGACGACCGAGACGCTGTACCTTCTCGGCGAGGACGCGCGCATCGTCGGCATCTCGGGCTTCACCGTGCGTCCGCCGCGGGCGCGGCGCGAGAAGCCGAGAGTGTCCGCTTTCACCAGCGCGAAGATTGACCGCATCGTCGCGCTCCGTCCCGACCTCGTGCTCGGTTTCTCCGACCTGCAGGCGGACATCGCGGCCGAGCTCGCGCGCGCGGGGCTCGAGGTGCACCTTTTCAACCACCGCAGCATCGCCGGGATCCTGCGCATGATCCGCATGCTCGGCGGGATGATCGGCTGCGGGACGAA
>DATMEC010000120.1:0-3549 GCA_035557125.1 Steroidobacteraceae bacterium | reverse complement strand
TGGCGCGCTGCTGACCGACCTCGACGTTTACGAGAACATTGCGTTCCCGCTGCGGGAGCACGCGCGGCTGCCGGAACGCCTGGTGCGGCACCTGGTGCTGACCAAGCTGCAGGCCGTTGGGCTGCGCGGCGCGGCCCGGCTAATGCCGTCGGAGCTCTCGGGCGGCATGGCAAGACGGGTCGCGCTCGCGCGCGCGATCGTGATGGATCCCGAGCTCCTCGTGTACGACGAGCCGTTCGTGGGGCTCGATCCGATCTCGATGGGCGTGGTGCTGCGGCTCATACGGCGCCTCAACGACACGCTCGGCGTCAGCAGCATCGTCGTCTCGCACGACGTCCGCGAGATCACCGCAGTCGCCGACCATTGCCACCTGCTTTCCGGGGGCCGGATCATCTCGAGCGGGCCGCCAGCGGAAGTCGCCGGCAGCGAACGCGAGGACGTGCGCCAGTTCATGCACGGGCTGCCCGACGGGCCGGTGCCGTTCCACTACCCGGCGCCCGACTACGCCGAGCAGGCGCGGCGGGTGACCTGAATGGCCCTCGGCATCCTGCGCGAACTCTCCGACAGCACCGCGGACACGCTGCGCGCGCTCGGCCGCTACACGGTGTTTGCGGGACGCCTCGCGGCCGAGACGCCGCGTGCGCTGCTGCGCTTTCGCCTGGTGGTGGAGCAGGTCCACAACGCCGGTACGCTGTCGCTCGTGATCATCATGCTTTCGGGGCTGTTCGTCGGCATGGTGCTCGGCCTGCAGGGTTTCGACCTGCTGGAACGCTTCGGCTCGGAGGAGTCGCTCGGCACGGCGGCGGCGCTCGGGCTACTCAAGGAGCTCGGTCCGGTGGTGACCGCGCTTCTGTTTGCAGGGCGCGCGGGCACCGCGCTCGCCTCGGAGCTCGGGCTGATGCGCGCCACCGACCAGATCTCGGCGATGGAGATGATGGCCGTGGACCCGGTGCGGCGCGTCGTCATGCCGCGCTTCCTTGGAGGCGTCATCGCGATGCCGCTGCTCGCCGCGATCTTCAGCATGATCGGACTGTACGGCGCGCAGCTCGTGGGCGTGCAGCTCATGGGCGTCGACCAGGGGCAGTTCTGGTCGCAGATGCGCGGCGCGGTCGAGCTCGGCGATGTGATGGAGGGCGTGCTCAAGAGCGCCGTGTTCGGCGTCGCCTGCAGCCTGGTCGCGGTCTACGAGGGCTATCATTCGGTGCCGACCGCGGAAGGCGTGGGACGCGCCACGACGCGGACGGTCGTGATTTCTTCAGTCAGCGTGCTCCTGCTCGACTACATGCTGACCGCGGTGATGCTGTAAGGAGAAGGATGATGAAGCAGACGCGGGCGATCGAACTCGGGACCGGGCTGTTCGTGCTGCTCGGCTTCGCCGCGCTCTTCTTCCTGGTCACGCAGATCACGAGCCGCGAATTCGGCCTCGGGGAGGGCGGCTACCGGCTGACTGCGTCGTTCGACCAGGTGGGCGGGCTGAAGCCCGGCGCGCCCGTGTCCATGTCCGGCGTCACGATCGGCCGCGTCGAGTCGATCGCCTACGATTTCGACGAGTATCGCGCGCGCGCCGTGCTGCGCATCGGTCCATCCTACGACAAGATCCCGGACGACAGCGACGCCAGCATCCTGACCGCCGGCCTGCTCGGCGGCCAGTACGTCGGGGTCGGGCCCGGTGCCTCGGAAACCTTTTTCAAGGACGGTGATCGAATACAGTTCACGCAGTCGGCCATCGTGCTCGAGAACCTGATCAGCAAGTTCCTGTTCTCGAAGGCCGCGGAACAACAACCGGCGGATGGACCCGCCCAGGAAGCCCAGCCATGACCCGACGTCTCGCACTCATGTTCGCGTCGCTGCTCGTGCCGGCGATCCTTGCCGCCGCCGAGCAGGCTCCCGAAAGCGTGCCGGGCCCGGCGCCGCAGGAGCTCATCGAGACGACGGCGAAGGAGCTGCTCGCGGCGCTCGATGCCGACCGCGCGCTCGCAAAAAAAGACCCGGCACGGGTGCGCAATATCGTGGACACGATCCTGCTGCCGCACTTCGACACGGACTACTCGGCCCGGCTCGTGCTCGGCAAGCACTGGCGGAACGCGACGCCCGAGCAGCAGAAGCGTTTCATCGACGCATTTTACAAGTCCCTGCTCAAGAACTACGGCTCGGCGCTCGCCGAGTTCACCGGTGACCGCCTGAAGGTCCTGCCGTTCCGCGGCGACCTGGCCAGCGGCCAGGCGATCGTGCGCACCGAAGTCAAGCGCAGCAATGGCCAGCGGGTGCCGGTCAACTACACGTTGCGTGCGACGCCCGAAGGCTGGAAGGCGTGGGACGTCACCATCGAGGGCATTTCCTACGTACGCAACTTCAGGAACGACGTCGGCACGGAAGTCGACCAGACGGGGCTGGACGCGGTGATCGCGCGGCTCGAGAAGGAGAACCAGGGTGGCGCAACCGCCCCCGGGCGCTGACGGCGCGGCGACGCCGGGCACCCTGGTCGCGGCGGGCCACGGCCGCTTCGAGCTGTCCGGTGACGTCGGCTTCGCCGATGCGGCGCGCCTGCTCGCCGAGGGCGACACCGCTTTCGCGAGCCTGGAACGGGTCGAGGTGGACCTCGCCCGTGTCGCGCGGGTGGACAGCGCGGGCCTTGCGCTGCTGCTCGAATGGTCGCTGTCGACCCGCGCCGCAGGCCGCACGATCCGCTACCAGAACATCCCGCCGGCAGTTTCCTCGCTCGCCGTGATCAGCGAAGTGGAGGAGTTGCTCGCACCATCCTCGGGCGGCTGAGTCGCCGCTGGCGGCTCGCTCGCAGGCGGGATTTCCGGTTCCGGATCCTCTAACTCCTCGAGTTCATCGAGGGGAATGTCGTCCGGGACGTCGCCGTCCTTCACCTGGTACTCGCGCCGCTGCAGCCACGCGTTGCGGATGAAGGCATACCGGTCGTACGCAGCGTCGAACTGTGCGTCGAACGGCAGGAGCTCGGAGCGCCGGTGCACCAGCGAAATGCCGGCCAGCGTCCATTCCACGTTGTTGTCGATGTGCAGTGCGACCCGCAGGTCCGTCTGCCCGTCAACGTAAATCGACGGGGCGTCGCGCATCGTCGACGGGCCGAAGAACGGGATCACCACGTAAGGGCCCGACGGAACCCCCCAGCGGCCAAGGGTCTGGCCGAAATCCTCGTCGTTCTTCGGGATGCCGAAGTGGGACGCCGGGTCCAGCAGCCCGCCGAGTCCGAGCGTGGTGTTGACCGCGAACCGGCCGAGGTCCACCAGCGTGTCCTTGACCTTGAGCTGCAGCAGGTCGTTCACGATCGTGGTCGGGAACGCGAGGTTCTCGAGGAAATTGTCGACGCCCTGCTGGACCAGCTGCGGCACGTGGTCGCGGTAGCCGGTCGCGACCGGCCTCACGACGGCGCGGTCGACCGAGTCGTTGAAGCGGTACGTCGCGCGGTTCATGCGCTCGAGCGGGTCGCCGGGCGTCCCCATGTTGGTCGTCGCGCAACCGGCGAGCAACGAGAGGAGGAGGGCGCCGGCGCCGGCGCGGATCAATGCGGGCATCTGCTGT
>DATMEC010000119.1:0-3967 GCA_035557125.1 Steroidobacteraceae bacterium | reverse complement strand
CTGTACGGCGGTCCCGGCGAGGCCGTGATCCGCGAGGCTTCGGCAATCGCCCAACAATTTGCGGCGTTGCGCGCAGATCGCGACCTTCTGTTGGTCGACCAGCGCGGCTCGGGACGCTCGAGCGCGCTGAACTGCAGGTTGTTCGATCCCGGGAACCCGGCGCCGAACTTCCGGCACTTTCTGCCGCCGGAAGCCGTCGAGAATTGCCGGCGCGAGCTAGAAACCCGCGCCGACCTGACGCGGTACACGTACCTCGATTTCGCGCACGACCTCGAGGCCGTACGCAAGGCGCTGGGGTACGCGCAATTCAACCTGAGTGCCGGATCCTACGGCACGCGCGCGGCGCAGGTCTTCATGCGGGCTTATCCCAAGAGCACGCGCACCGTCCTGCTGAACAGCGCGGTACCGATGGACTTCGTGACACCGCTGACGATGGCAAAGGCGTCCCAGGAGGCGTTCGAGGCGACGTTCGCGGCCTGCGAAGCGGATTCGGACTGCCGCAAGGCTTACCCGGAACTGCGAAAGGAATTCGACGGCGTTCTCGCGAAGCTCGAATCCGGCTCGGTACGCACGCACGTGTCCGGCGCCGAGGGCGCGCCCCTCGACCGCGGCCGGGCCGTCGAATGGCTGCGAGCGAAGCTCTACCGGCCGAGGACCGGCGCGGAAATTCCCGAGCTGATCCATCGCGCCCACGAAGGCGACTGGTCACCGATTGTCGATGGGATCCTGGCTCATGCGCAAGCCGTGGATCGCGAGTACGCGCTGGGAATCTGGTTCTCGATCACCTGCTCGGAGGACGTCCAGTTCCTGCGCGAATCGGACGTCGCCCCTGCGACCGCGGGCACGTACCTGCGAGACTATCGCGTGCGCGAGCAGGAAGCGGCCTGTCGGCACTGGCCGAAGGCGGCCCTGCCTGACGGCTATCGCGAGCCGCAGCGCACGGAGATCCCGACCATGTTCGTCTCGGGCGACATGGACACCGCAACGCCGCTCTGGTTCACGGCTCACATGGCGCCTGGCTTCACGAATCGTGTCGAGGTCATCCTGCGCGGCCAGGGGCACACGGAGTGGAACGACTGCGTGGACCGCCTCTACCGGCAGTTCGTCGAAACCGGCCGGGCAATCGGCATCGTTCCCGCCTGTCCGCCGATCGCTCGGCCGTCATTCCGGCTCCCGGAACGCCAGGCCGGTGACGAGTACGCCGCCGGCAAGGAAATCGTCGCGGACATCCAGCGCATCGTCACGCCCGCCGGCGTGCAGGAGTCGTTCGTCGCGACGCTCGGCGGGGTGCCGCAGGCGGTGAGCGTACGCGGCGCGGATCGATCGAACCCGATCCTGCTCTTCGTGCACGGCGGCCCGGGCGCCGTGGAGATGCCGATCGCGTGGGCTTTTCAGCGGCCGTGGGAGGATTTCTTCACGGTCGTGCAATGGGACCAACGTGGCGCCGGTAAGAGCTTTCCGCTCTCCGACCCGCAAGCCGTCGCGCCGACGCTGACGCTTGAGCGATACCGGGACGACGCGATCGAGCTCATCGGGCAGCTGCTCGGCCGATACGATCAGCGCAAGGTCTTCCTGCTCGGGCACAGCTGGGGCTCCGCCGTCGGGCTGGCGGTGGCGGCCAAGCGTCCGGACCTGCTGCATGCCTACATCGGGATGGGCCAGATCATCAATTTGCGGGCCGGCGAGCGCGCAGGCATCGCCTGGACGCTCGAGCGTGCCCGCGAACGTGGCGATGCCGAGGCCATTCGCGCGATCGAGGCGCTCGCGCCCTACCCCGACGCGGGCCCGTTCACGATCGAGAGGGCCGATACCTGGCGTCAATGGTCGATTCGCTACGGCGCGCTGGCCGCCGGGCGGGCGGACGCACATTTTTACATGCGCGCGCCGCGGCTTTCTCCGGAGTACACGGCGGCCGATCGCAAGGCCTGGGCGAATGGCAGCGCGTTCACCGTCACGACGCTCTGGCCGCGCCTTGCCGATCTCAGCTTCGACGACATCCGGTCACTCGAAGTGCCGATGATTCTTTTCAATGGCCGCCACGACTATACGACTCCGGTGCCGCTTGCGGACGCGTGGATGCGGCGACTGGACGCACCTTCGAAGGTCACCGTCTGGTTCGAGCACTCGGCCCACCTGCCAATGATCGAGGAGCCGGGGCGCGCGCTCAAAGCGCTTCTCGATCATGCGCGGCCACTCGCGGATGATGGGAACTAGAACGCGGGCTTGACGACCGCGACCACGCGGTCGTCTCTAAGGTTCACGATTCCGCTGAGGCTGCCGCCCGCCGGCGTCGGCCCACGATAGAACAGCGTCTTCAGTGCGTCTACGGATTCGGCCGCGGTCGGTGCGCCGAGAATCGCCGTGACCTGGTCCGCAGTCATGCCCTTCGCGACGCGATCCCATGCCGCAGGCGCATGCCAGGGTTGCGGCCCGGCTGGCGCCGGCTGGCTCGCTGGCTCGTCGCCGCCGGCAGGCGGCAACTCGGGACTTTCCGGCGCCTTACCGGAACGCCGGCCAAGCTCGGCCTCGAGTTTCCGGATGCGGCGACTCTGCGCGTCGATTTGTGTCCGCAGCTGCTGGATCTCCGACTCGAGGCGGCTGATGCGGGCGCCATCGTCGGCTATTGCGGAGGTCGCGACGGTCGCGACGATCACGAAAATCACGCAACGCATTTTTGCACCGGCGTTCATGCGGGTATCTGACCGGCGCGCCGCCAGGGCGTTCGCTATCATTTGGGAATGCACCACGCGCAACGTTTGCTGGTCCTCGTCGGATTTTTAACCGCCTGGCCGGCGTTCGCCATCGAGCCGGCCGTCGAGCAGATCCTGGTTGAAGCCCCCGAGGGCGAATCCTACGGCCGCCACCTCCTCCACCTCACGGAGGAACCGCACATGGCGGGCACCGAGCGCAACCTCGCGCTCGCGGAGTACGTGCGGGACCGCTTCCGCGAGTATGGGCTCGACGAGGTGAGTTTCCACGAATTCCCGGCGCTCCTCAGCTTTCCGAAGTCCGCGGCGCTTTCGATCGCCTCGCCCGTCGAGAAGGACTTCAACCTGCAGGAAGACCCGCACCCGGCCGACAAGGACTCCAGGCTCTACGAGGATGCGGTGCAAGTCGCTTTCCACGGCTACGCGTCCTCGGGCAAGGTTCGCGCGGAGGTCGTGTACGCCAATGGCGGTAGCCCGGAGGATTTCCTGCAGCTCGACCGGATGGGCATCGACCTCGAGGGCAAGGTCGTGCTCATGCGGTACTCGAATCCCTATTCGTATCGAGGCTACAAGGTGTACGAGGCCGAGCGGCGCGGCGCCGCCGGCACGATCATCTACTCGGACCCCGCGGAAGACGGCAGCCGGATGGGCGCCGTGTACCCCAAGGGTCCGTGGGGCCCGGAATCGCACATCCAGTGGGGCGCGATCCTGTACGACTGGCTCGGCCAGGGCGAGCCTTTCACGTTCCACTGGAAGCAGCAGCCGGACGGCAGTTGGACGGAAGGCCCCGTGCGCGACAAGCAGCTACCGAAAATTCCGTCGATGCCGCTCAACGAGCGCAACGCCGCCGAGATCCTGAAGCAACTGGGCGGCGCCAGGGCGCCGGACGACTGGCAGGGTGGCCTGCCGATCACCTATCGCATCGGGCCTGGCCCGGTGACGGTCGAGATGGACGTGAAGAACGACGAGCGCGTGACGAAAATGCGCAGCGTCATCGGCGTGATCCGCGGCAGCGAGGAGCCCCTGAAGCTCGTGATCCTCGGCAATCACCTCGACGCCTGGATCTACGGCGCCGTGGATCCGTCGAGCGGCACCGCGGCGATCCTCGAGACCGCACGCGCGCTCGGGCAGGCCGTGAAGAAGGGCCATCGCCCACGCCGCACGATCGTGTTCGCCGTCTGGGACGGCGAGGAGGCCCTGCTCGGCGGCTCGACGCAGTGGGCCCTCGACAACGCCGAGGACCTGCGCAAGAACGCGGT
>DATMEC010000118.1:0-3418 GCA_035557125.1 Steroidobacteraceae bacterium | reverse complement strand
TCGTCGACGCGCGCATAGGCCAGGTGCTTCTCGTCGGGCGACCACCAATAGCCGGTGTCGCGGCCCATTTCCTCCTGCGCGACGAACTCGGCGACGCCATGGCTCACGAGCGCGCCGCCGCCGGTCGTGAACCGGCGCTCGGCGCCGGTCGCGAGCTCGACCGCGTAGAGGTCCTGGTCGCGGACGAAGCTGACGTAGCGGCCGTGCGGCGAGAATTTCGGGTCGGTCTCGAAAGCCGCCGTCTCGGTCAGCCGGCGGACGGCGGCGGCGGCGGGCTTCGACAGGTCGTAGTAGTAGAGGTCGCCCGCGAGCGGAACGAGCAGGCCCTTCGAGTCCGGCGACCACTGGTAATCGACGATGCCGCGCAACGCCGCGATCCGCTGGCGCTCGCGCCGGGCTTCCTCCTCGGCGGAAAGCTTCTCACCGGCGGGGGCGAGGACGCGCGAGTCGACGAGCAGGCGACGCGTCTTGCGGGACACGTCCCAGGCCCACAGGTCGAACACCGCGGGTGCGTCGTCGCGGCCGCGCAGGTAGCTGACGAGCCGGCCGTCCGGCGAAAAGCGCATCTGCCGAAGCGAAGGGCCTTGCAGGTCGGGCGCGTCGAACAGGCGCTCGACCGGGAGGTCGCCTGCGTGCGCCTGCGCGAGGCATAACATTGCCGTCATCCCGAGTACGCGTAAACGCATTTGCTAGACTCTGCGCCTCACCATTCGGGAGTGTAAGCACGGTGTACCGTCATGTCATATCCGGCCTTGCGACGGCCTGCTTCTTTCTCGCGTCCGGCATGAGCGCCGCGGACGACACCGCCGGGAG
Organism: Steroidobacteraceae bacterium; assembly: GCA_035557125.1. Classification (GTDB taxonomy): domain Bacteria; phylum Pseudomonadota; class Gammaproteobacteria; order Steroidobacterales; family Steroidobacteraceae; genus SCUD01. The sequence continues at coordinate 2,605 of DATMEC010000118.1, read as the reverse complement.
CCCGCGTTATCCCGCGGCGCCGCGCGGCACTACTGTGGACGTGCTTCACGGGACGCAGGTTGCCGATCCGTACCGCTGGATGGAAACGGCGTCGCCGGAACTCACGGCCTGGGTCGGCGCCGAGAATGCCGTGGCCGAGCCTTACCTCAATGCGATCCCCGCGCGCGAGACGCTGAAGAAGCGCCTGGCGGAGCTCTGGAACTACGAGCAATACGGCTACAGCTGGATGGACGAAAAGTCGCGCATGCCGGTCAAGAAGGGCGGCCGCTACTTCTACGTCGAGAAGGCAGGCTCGCAGAACCAGGGCGTCCTGTACTGGGCCCCCGCGCTCGATGCGCCGCGCAAGGTGCTCGTCGACCCGAACACGCTCTCCGCCGATGCGACCGCTTCGCTCGCCGACTACTCGATCAGTCCGGACGGGCGCTACGTCGCCTACGCCGTATCGGATGGCGGCACGGACTGGGACACTTGGCGCGTGCGCGAAGTCGAGACCGGCCGCGATCTGCCGGACCTGATCGGGGGCACCAAGTTCACCGGCGTGTCGTGGCTTCCGGACTCAAGTGCCTTTTATTACTCGCGCTACCCGAAGGGACCGGACGGGAAGGGCGACGACCAGAAGCAGGTCAGCGTGTACCGGCACGCGCTCGGCGGGGCGCAGGCGGACGATGCGCTCGACTACGCGATTCCGGAGAACCCGCGCCACAATCCCTACGGCATCGTGACCGAGGACGGGCGCTGGCTGGTCTTCATCGTCTCGTACGGGTTCGACAGCAACGCCGTGCACCTCCGTGACCTGTCGAAGCCAGACGCCCCGGTCGTCCGCCTGCTCGACAAGTGGGACGGTATCTACGACTTCCTCGGCGCCATGGACGGCAAGCTCTATTTCCGCACCACCCAGGGCGCGCCGCGCGGCCGCGTGATCGCGATCGACCCGGCCGCGCCGGCGCCGGCCGAAGTCGTGCCGCAGGCGGAGGCGACGCTCTACCAGGCGAGCCTCGCGGGCGGCCACGTCATCGCGAGCTACCTCGACGACGCGCGCACCCGGCTCGTGGTCTTCGCGGCTGACGGCAAGCGGCTGCGCGACATCCGCCTGCCGGGCCTCGGCACGGCCATCGGCTTCCCGGACTCGCCCAAGGAAAACGAGACGTTCTTCGCCTACACCGACTACCTGACTCCGCTCGCGCTGTACCGTTACGACATCGCGAAGGACGAGGTCACGCCATTCCGCAAGCCGACGGTCTCGTTCGAGCCGGCGCCGTACGTGACGGAGCAGGTGTTCTACGGGAGCAAGGACGGCACGCGGGTGCCGATGTTCATCACGCGGCGCAAGGACGCGAAGCTCGACGGCACGAATCCGACGCTGCTCTACGGCTACGGCGGGTTTGACGTTTCGCTGACGCCGACCTACAGCGCGGCGGTCGCGGCCTGGCTCGAGCAAGGTGGTATCTACGCCGTTGCGAACCTGCGCGGCGGCGGCGAGTACGGCGCAGACTGGCACGACGCGGGCACCAAGACGAACAAGCAGAACGTGTTCGACGACTACATCGCGGCCGCAGAGTGGCTGATCGCGAAGGGTTACACGTCACCGCCGAAGCTCGCGATCCACGGGCGCAGCAACGGCGGGCTCCTGGTCGGTGCGGTGATGGCGCAGCGTCCGGAACTCTTCGGCGCGGCGCTGCCGGGCGTCGGCGTCATGGACATGCTGCGCTACCACACGGCGAGCGCGAACGCCTACGCCTGGTCGAGCGACTACGGGACGGTCGAGGACCTGGAGCAGTTCCGCGCGCTCTCCGCGTACTCGCCGGTGCACAACCTGAAGCCCGGCCGCTGCTATCCGCCGACCCTCGTCACGACTGCGGACCATGACGACCGCGTCGTGCCCTGGCACAGCTTCAAGTTCGCCGCTGCGCTGCAGTACGCGCAGGCCTGCGCCAACCCCGTGCTGATCCGCATCGAGACGCGCGCCGGCCACGGCGCCGGCAAGCCGACCTGGATGCTGGTGGAGGACTGGGCCAACCAGTGGGCCTTCCTGGTGAAAGCCCTCGAGATGCCCGGCGGTAGATGACGCGAAGCGGAGACACTGCGGGGACTGTCCCCTTCAGCGCCGCGCCGACACTTCAGTGGTTTCGGTCCTCTGGCTGAAGGGGACTGTCCCCTCCGGCGTCCCCTCCGGGAGCCTCCGCCGGCTCTCCGGGAATGGTGTTCGTTTCATCGAACCACCCGCCCAGGTCGATGACCTTGCAGCGCTCGCTGCAGAACGGGCGCCAGGGATTGCCGCTCCACTCGTGGCGCGTGCCGCAGCGCGGGCAGGGCACCTCGCGCTTCACGTAGATCAGTAGCAGATCGCGAGCGTGAACGGGATGTCCTCGCTCGCCTGCACCGGCCGGCTGTGAACGCTGTTCCAGCGCAGGAACCGCAGCGTGCAGCGGTGATGGCTGCCGCTGACCTCGGGAAAGAGCCGCGACGCGCCGGGCACCGTGATGCGCAGGAGCTGCACCGGGCGGTCGCGCTCGAACACGATCTGGAAGCCGCCGGCCGCGGCCGTCTCCTCGCTCGGGCGCGCGTTTTCGCGCGTGATCCAGAGCAGCTCCGAGATCGACTCGCA
>DATMEC010000117.1:0-3782 GCA_035557125.1 Steroidobacteraceae bacterium | reverse complement strand
CGCTCCTGGCAGTCGATCGACTCGCCGTTGACCGTCCGGCCGGCCGGACCCAGCAGAAACAGGTAAGGCGCAACGATCGCCGCCGGTTCCGGCAGGCGTGCGGCATCTTCGGCGGGGAACGCCTGCCTGCGCATCGTGGTGCGTGTCGGGCCGGGATTCAGGCTGTTGACGCGTATGCGCGTCGTATCTGCCATCTCGTGCGCGAGCACCTGCATGAGCCCCTCGGTGCCGAACTTTGAGGCTGCGTAGGCTCCCCAGTAGGCGCGACCGACCCGGCCGACCGTGCTCGACGTGAACGCGATCGAGGCGTCTTCCGACTTGCGCAGCAAGGGCAGCAGCGTGCGCGTCAGCAGGAACGCGGCGGTGAGGTTGACGTGCAGGACCTTGCACCAGGTCGGCACGTCGTATTGCTCGACCGGGCTCAGGTCACCGAGGATGCCCGCGACGTGCGCCAGCCCGTCGAGGCGGCCGAACTCGCGGTCGACCGCATCGAAGAGCGCTTCGTACTCCGGCGCGGCTGCCGTTTCGAGGTTGAATGGCAGCAGCGCCGGTTGCGGTCCGCCATGCGCAACGATCCGGTCATAGGTGCGCACGAGCTTGCGCTTCGTGCGCCCGAGCAGTGCGACCGTGGCCCCCTGGCGGGCGAGCGCGAGGCTGAGGGCAGCCCCGATGCCGTCGCTCGCACCGGTCACGAGGATGATGCGTCCCGCGTGCGAACCAGCCTCGGGTGCATATGCGCGCGCCGTGGCCTGCGTCGTGGCGCTTGCCGCGCCCGCGCGGGTCAATGCTCTTCCGTGGGCGGCAGGCGCGCGGCAGGACTGTCGGTCAACCGCGCTGCGACCTCGATCGGCTCGAGGTCCTCGATCGGCTTTTCCGCCCGCACGCCGAGCTCCACGAACTTGCGCGCCCCGGGCAGCACGCTGCGCTCGAGGGAACCGACGGCCGCATTGAAGGCGTTGATGCTCGCTTCCAGCGAGCTGCCGATCTTTCCCATGTGGTTGCGGAAGGTTGCCAGCCGGGCATAGAGGTCCTCGGCGAGGCCGCGGATGCGCTCCGCGTTCTCGGCGAGCCTGACGTTCTGCCAGCCGTTGTAGACGGTCTTCAGGAGCGCGAGCAACGTCGAGGGCGTGGTGAGGATGATGTTGCTGCTCATCGCGCGATCGAGCAGGTCGGGCTGCTGGTCGAGCGCGGACGACAGGAACTGGTCGCCGGGCAGGAACAGGACGACGAACTGCGGCGCCTGGTCGAACTGGGCGGAGTAGTTCTTCGACGACAGCATGCGCACGCGGTCGGCAACGTGCTGTGCGTGCCGCTTGAGCGCCACCGCACGCGCCTCGTCGCTCGGCGCCTCCGCCGCGGCCAGGTAGGCGTCGAGCGGAGTCTTGACGTCGATGACGATGTCACGCCCTTCCGGCAGGTGCACGACCATGTCGGGCCGGAGGGCGCCTTCGTTGCCGACGACGTGCACCTGCTCCTCGAAGTCGCAGTGAGCCGTCATGCCCGCGAGCTCCACGAGCCGGCGCAGCGCGATCTCGCCCCACTGGCCGCGGACCTGCGGCTTGCTGAGCGCCTGCACGAGGTTGCGCGTCTCACGCTGCAGCGCGGAGTGCGAGTCGCGCATGTCGGTGAGGTTCTGGCGCAGGCTCCCGAAATCCCGCTGGCGCTCGACCTCGATCTCGCGCAGCGCCTCCGACGTGCGCGCCAGCGTTTCCTGGATCGGCTTCACCAGCGCTTCGATGGCCTGTTCGCGCTCCTTGAGCGACGCCTGCGCGTGCTGCTGGTGCCCGCCCAGGTTCTCGCGGGCTAGCCGCAGGAAGTTGTCGATGTTCTCGCGCAACTGCCGGCCGGCGAGGTCGTCGAAGCGCCGGTCGAGCTGTTCCATGGCGCGGTCGATCGAGAGCGTGCGCTCCGCCTCGAGCGCGGACGAGCGGCGCCGGCCCACCCACCAGCCGGCGGCGAGGGCGACGGCCACCGCCACGAGGATCACGACGAGCAGCGTCAGGTCGAACGTCATCTGCCGAGCCCCAGCCAGTCCACCAGTTCTTCGGGCCGGGCGAACACGGCCTCGGCCCGCCAGGCCGCGGGGTCGTCGCCGTCGCCCAGGTAGCCGAAACCGGCCACCAGCGGAATCATGCCCGCGTTACGCGCGGCCTGCACGTCGCGCTCGGAGTCGCCTACGTACACGCATTCCCGCGGCTCGAGCCCGAGCAGTCCCGCGGCATGCAGCAGCGGCAAGGGATGCGGCTTGCGCTCGGCGAGCGTATCGCCCGCGACAAGACAGGCGCAGCGCCCGGCGAGTCCGAGCTCGGCCACGAGCGGCGCAGCCAGCCAGCCCGGCTTGTTGGTCACGATGCCCCAACTCAGGCCCGCGCGCTCGATTGCGGCGAGCACGGCGTCGAAACCGTCGAACAGCCGCGTGTGCACCGCGAGCGCCGCGCGGTAGAAGTCCAGGAACTGCCTGCGCAGCGACTCGTGGCGCTCGGCCGCCGGGTCCCCGAATGCCAGGCGCAGCAGCCGTGGCGCGCCGTGCGACACGTGCGGGCGGATCTGCGCGAACGGCAGCGCTTCGAGCCCCTCGGCGACGCGCAGGCGGTTGAGCGCCGCGGCCATGTCCGGCGCCGTGTCGAGCAGCGTGCCGTCGAGGTCGAACAGTACGCCGCGCAACCCGCGGCCCACCGTCATGCGCGAGCGGCCGTCGTCGGGCGCAGGAAGTGGGCCAGGTAGTTGACGGATACGTCGGCGCTGACGCGGGCCTTGCGGGAAAACGGGTCGTATTCGAGCCCGGCGAGGTCCACGAGCTCGAGCCCTGCGGCGCGCGCCCAGCGTGACAACTCCGACGGCCGTATCAGCCGCGCGTAGTGGTGCGTGCCCATCGGCAGGAGGCGCATCACGTATTCGGCGCCGACGATGGCAAGTGCAAAGGCCTTGGCGTTGCGGTTGATGGTCGAGACAATCACGTGGCCACCGGGCCGCACGAGCCGGGCGATCGCTGCCACGATGGCCGACGGGTCGGGTACGTGCTCCAGCATCTCGAGGCAGGTGACGACGTCGAAGCCCGCCGGCGCCGATCCAGCCAGTTCTTCCACCGCGACTTGCCGGTATTCCACCGGCTGTCCGGACTCGATGGCATGCAGGCGACCGACGGCGAGCGCCTCCGGCGCGAGGTCGATTCCCAGCACCCGGGCGCCCCGGCGCGCCATGCCTTCCGCCAGGAGCCCGCCCCCGCAACCGACGTCGAGGACCTGCCGGCCCGCGAGGCCGGCGCGCGATTCGATGTAGCCGAGCCGGGCCGGGTTGAGGTCGTGCAGGGGCCGAAACTCGCCGTCCGGGTCCCACCAGCGCGGCGCCGCTGCATCGAATTTCGCGATCTCCGCGGGGTCGACGTTCGGCCCGTTTTGCATCCGTGAAGTATACGCGCTGTGTTAAAATTCGCGCTTCCTCGGGCCCTGAAAAGTAGACGAAATCCGCATGAGCGAGATCGCGCGCGAAGTCCTGCACGTCAACCTCGAAGACGAAATGCGCAAGTCCTACCTCGATTACGCGATGAGCGTGATCGTAGGCCGCGCGCTGCCCGACGTCCGTGACGGGCTGAAGCCCGTTCACCGCCGCGTCCTGTTCGCGATGCGCGAGCTCGGCAACGACTGGAACAAGCCGTACAAGAAGTCGGCGCGCGTCGTGGGCGACGTGATCGGCAAGTACCACCCGCATGGCGACACGGCCGTGTACGACACGATCGTGCGCATGGCGCAGCCATTCTCGCTGCGCTACCTGCTGGTGGACGG
>DATMEC010000116.1:0-2611 GCA_035557125.1 Steroidobacteraceae bacterium | reverse complement strand
TCGGTCATTGCCAGGAACGGCATCTGGCTTGGCCGCGACTGGGTCCGGGTGGCGCGCAGCGAAGCCGGGCACGCCGGCGTCATCGCGCGCGAGCAGGCGCTCAAGGAACTCCAAAGAGCCGTCACGGGCCGGGAATTCCGGATAGCGGATCTAGAAGGCGCGCTGTCCGGGACGCGTACGCAACTCGCAGCGCTGGATTCAAGCCGCGACCAGCTGCATGCCAAGGTGAACCAGCTGCACCACGACCTCGTCAACGTGCGCGGCGCGCACGAGGCGATCCGGTCGAAGACCCAGCAGATCGCCGAGCGGATTGCCCGCCTGATCGAGGAAACCGCGCAGGTCGATGCGGACATCGCGCGCGACGAGGCGGACGCGGAGGGCTGTCGATCGCGCCTGGGCGCGGCGCTGGAGGGACGGCGCGCGCTGCAGGTGCGCGGCCCTGGACTCGAGGGCGAGCGCAACGTGCTGAAGGACAGCCTCGCCGCCGCGCGCGAACGGCACGCCCATGAAGCAGCCGCAGCCCAGCAGGTGGTCATCAAGGTCGAATCACAGCGCTCGACGCTTGCGGCCCTGCGCACGAGCCTCGACCGCGCCAGCGAACAGTCGCGCCAGTTGCTGGAGCGCCGCGCGGACCTCGAGCGCCAGCTCGCGGATGGCGAGGCGCCGTTCGCCGGGATGGAACGCCAGCTGCAGGAGTTCCTGGAGCAACGGCTCGAGGTGGAACGTGAACTCAGCGACTCGCGGCGTGCCGTCGAGGAAGCGGACTCGAACGTGCGCGAGCTGGACCTCGTGCGCCAGAAGGCGGAAGGCGCCTCCGAGTCGGCGCGCGCCGCACTCGCGGAGATCAGCCTCGGGATGCAGGAGACGCGTGTCCGCCGTGAGTCGCTGGTCGAGCAGTTCGCCGCGACCCAGTTCGATCTCGAGCGGGTCACGACCGCGCTGGCGGAGGATGCGACAGTCCTTGCCTGGGACCAGCAGCTCGTGGAGGTGACGGAAAGGATCGAGCGACTCGGCGCGGTGAATTTGGCCTCGATCGACGAGTTGAAGGAGCAGTCCGAGCGCAAGGAATACCTCGACCGCCAGTTTGCCGACCTCACGGACGCGCTGAATACGCTGGAGCAGGCCATCCGCAAGATCGACCGCGAGACGCGCGCGCGCTTCCAGGACACTTTCGACCGCATCAACGGCGGCCTGAAGGACAAGTTTCCGCGCTTGTTCGGCGGCGGGGCCGCGTACCTCGAGCTGGTCGGGGACGACCTGCTTTCGGCGGGCGTCGCGGTCATGGCGCGGCCGCCCGGCAAGCGCAACAGCACGATTCACCAGCTCTCGGGCGGCGAGAAGGCGTTGACAGCGGTCGCGCTCGTGTTTTCGATCTTCGAGCTGAACCCCGCGCCGTTCTGCCTGCTGGACGAGGTCGATGCGCCGCTCGACGACAACAACGTCGGGCGCTTCTGTGACATCGTGCGGGACATGTCCGAGCGCGTGCAGTTCGTGTTCATCACGCACAACAAGAACACGATGGAACTGGCGAGCCACCTGGTCGGCGTGACGATGGGCGAGCCGGGCGTTTCCCGGCTCGTCGCCGTCGACGTCGACGAGGCCGTGCGGATGGCTGCAGTCGGATAGGCGGGGAACGAATCCGTGGCTGCCCTGCGCTGGATTCTGCTCGGAGCCGGTATCGCACTGATTCTCGGCCTTTGGTGGTGGGAGAGTCGCAGGGCGCGCGCGCGGCTCGCGGCGGATGCCGCTGGGCCGGCGATCGCGGAGCGCTTCGTCGCGGACGACGGCGTCGTGGATGAAGGGCGGGGCCTCGACACTGATGAACCCGTGCCAGCGTACGTGCCGACGATCGAGCGAAGGCGCATACCGCGACGTCCGCCGCTCATCGAGATCCCGGAGGACCTCGAGGTCGACGTATCCGATTTCGTCGGCATCGACCGACGCCGCGGCGCCGAACCCGAGTTCACGCTGGAACCAGAGCCGGGCGTCGACGCCGACTCCGATGTTGCAGCGAATGAAGAGGCGGTGTTTGATGATGACACTGGCGTGCAGGACGACCACCACCGTGCGCCCTGGGTGAGCACGCAGCCGCTCGAGCGCGACGAGGTCGCCCCGAAGCGGGAAGAGGAACCGCCGGAGCTGCTTCCGGCCGACCCCATGGAGCGCCGCACGGCCGAGGCGTCGAAGCAGCGAGTCGTGGCGCTGCGGCTGATCGCGTCAGGCGGAAGTTGGCCGGGCACTTCGTTGCGCGCGGCCTTCGAGGCAGAAGACCTTCGCTATGGCCCCTATTCGATCTTTCACCGCGAACGCGAGGACGGCAAGTCGCTCCTGTACGTCGCCAGCATGATGGAACCGGGGTCATTCGATCTCGCGCGCATGGACGAGCAGGAGTTCCCCGGCATCTCGCTGTTCGGGATCGTTCCGGGACCGCTCGACGCACCCTCGACATTCGACCTGATCCTGACGGTGGGCCGCGGACTCGCGGGTCGCCTGTCGGGCCAGCTCCAGGACGAGCAGGGCAGCACGTTGACGGCGCAGCGCATCCTGAACCTGCGCGAAGAGCTGGTTCACTTCGAGCATCGCAACCGGCGCCTGCGGCGAAGCTGATGAA
>DATMEC010000115.1:0-4474 GCA_035557125.1 Steroidobacteraceae bacterium | reverse complement strand
TCCGATCGTCAGCAGGATCAGCGTGCGCCGCGCAATCGCCCCGGTTCCGGCGTGCATCAGCAGGACGCCAAAGGCGAGCAGGACCAGGCAGTTGAGCGCGATGTAGCTCTGCGTGAGGACGAACTTGAGCACGTCCGGGTCGCGTTCGGCCGCGGCGGCGGGCCCGATCACGAAGAACCAGAAGAAGGCGCCGAAGCCGAGCATCAGGATGGTCGCGTCGAGCGCGAGGCGCCCCCACTGGACGCGCACGGCCGCCGCGCGGATGGCGGTGAAGATGGCCGCGAAGAGCAGCGGATAGAAGCCCAGGAAGAAGACGTCGCCCACGGACGGGAAGGGGTCGATGCCGAAGACCCAGTAGGTCGAGTTCAGCAGGTTACCGGTGGTATAGACCCAGAGCGTGGCCGCCAGGAACGTCCAGGTGCGGCGTACCGCTGTTTCCCGGGCCTGCCAGGCCGCGACGGTCGCCAGCAGGGCGGAGCCGAAGCTCGCCGGGAAATCGGAATACAGCTTGAAGATCTCGAATGCCGGGCCGCCGGTGCCCTCGGCGAAAGTCAGGAGCAGCGTGATCGGGATATAGATGAAGAGGCCGATCGCGAACGCGCCCGTCCAGCGGGCTACGAAGGGCTCGCGTTCCGGCCTGGCATCTGGGCTTTGTCCGGCTGGCGACATGTTCCGGGCGCACGCTCCACGCGGAGCCGCCCCACCGGGCGGCCTTTGAGTGGACATATGTAGCCTGACCCGGTCGGCTCCTAACTGTGAAACCGGTCAGGAAACGGGCCCCGGCGGGTGACCGGGTGCACATTCTCGGTGCCAGACCGCGTCGGCGACGCGCAGGAGGTTCTCGCCGAGGATGCCGCGGATGGCCGCGTCGGGATACCCGAGGCGCTCGAGTCCGGTGCGGATCTCGGGGATCACTTCGGGCGGCGCGAAGCCGGTGCCGCGTCCGTAGCCCCATTCGCGGGGCCAGATCGCAGGTCCCCCGCGCCCGGGCTCGTCCAGTTCCGAGCTCTTGAACATGTAGTCGAGGCCGAGCGCGGCGTGCTCGGGTCCGACGAGCTGGGCGAGGTAGTCGAGGTTCTGCACGATGACTTCGGGCGTCGGGGGGCCGGCGCCGAGGAACAGGCCGACGCCGTTGACCCCGACGACGCCGCCGGTGGCGGCGCAGGCCCGGATCAGCTCATCCGGGATGTTGCGCGGGTGGTCGCGCAGCGCGCGCGGGTTGGAGTGCGAGAAGATCACAGGCCGGTCGGTCGTGTCGAGGATCTCGCGTGCCGTGCGGTATCCCGCGTGGGAACAGCACTTGACCATGCCGACCCGGTCCATCTCCGCGAGGATCGCGCGGCCGAGGTCGGTGAGTCCCTCGTCCTCGGGGTCGTGGCAGCCGCTGCCGGCGAGGTTACGCCTGTTGTAGACGAGCAGCATCCAGCGCACGCCGATCTCGTGCAGGAATTCGACCAGCGAAACCTGGCCATCCAGCGCGTGGACGCCTTCCACGTCCATGCACACGGCGAGGCGCCCGCTCGCGCGCGCCCGGCGGAGGTCAGCCGTCGTCGTGCCGAGCAGGTACCGGTCCGGGTTTGCCCTGACGAAATGGCGGATGCTCGCCGCGGTGCGGATCATGCGCTCGAGCGGCACGAGGCTGTCGCCGATGTTCACTGTCACGACGTCGACGCCCGCCGCGCGATAGCGTGCGAGCTGCGGCAGGAATTCGTCGATGTCCCGGAGTGGCAGGCAGGCGTGATTGTCCCAGACGAGCCCGGCCTCGTTCATAATGCCGGCATTCTAGGCGAAGCAAGGCGGGGCAGACGATGAAGATCAGCATGTACGACGCGGCGGTGACGCCGGGAATCCGCATGATGACGAACCTGGCGGAGGTGCTCGAGAAGGCCGCCCGGCATGCCGAAGAGAAGAAGATCGACCCCGACGTATTCGTCAACGCGCGGCTTGCGCCTGACATGTTTCCGCTCGCGCGGCAGGTGCAGATCGCATCCGACTCGGCCAAGCTCGGCGCTGCCCGGCTCGCGGACGTGACGGCGCCGTCTTACGAGGACAACGAGAAGACGCTGCCCGAGTTGGCCGAGCGCGCGCGCAAGACGGCGCGCTTTCTGGAGTCGCTGAAGGCGGCGCAGTTCGAAGGCGCTGAAGGGCGCGCCGTCCGCTGGAAGTCGCGAAGCACCGAGCGCGAAATGGCGGGGTTGCCGTACCTGCTGCACCAGATGCTGCCGAACGTGCACTTCCACTGCACGACGGCCTACGACATCCTGCGCCACAACGGCGTCGTGCTCGGCAAGATGGACTACCTGGGCCGCGAACCGCCGGCCTGATCCGCGGCCTCCTGCATCTCGCCGAATCGCCCGCCCTGGAAGTCGGCGAAAGCCGCCGCGATTTCGCGCTCGCTGTTCATCACGAAGGGCCCGTAGCCGACGACCGGTTCTCCGATCGGCTCGCCCGCGAGGACGAGCGCGGACAGCTCGCCCTCGGCCGCGATCGTGAATTCGCCGCCGTCGCGGGCGAGCTGCACGATCTGGGCCGGGCCTGCCGCATGGGCGCCGCTGACGGTCGCGCGACCCTGCATCGGCACGATCGCCGTGGTATGGCCCTCGGGCGTCTTCAGCGTCACGGTCTTGCCGTCGGCGATACGCAGGTCCCAGACCTGCATCGGCGTGAAGGTCTCGGCCGGGCCCTTGTGACCCTCGTACTCACCCGCGATCACGCGCAGCTGCCCGGCATCGCCTGCGAGCGGGACGCGCGGGATCGAGGCGTCGAGGATCGTCTGGTAACGCGGCTTCGCCATCTTGTGGCGTGCCGGCAGGTTGACCCAGAGCTGCATCATCGACATCGTGCCGCCCTCGCGGGTGAAGCGCTCCGAGTGGAACTCCTCGTGCAAGATCCCGGAAGCCGCCGTCATCCACTGCACGTCGCCCGGGCCGATGCGCCCGCCGTTGCCCGCCGAGTCGCGGTGTTCGAGCTCGCCCGCGTAGACGATTGTGACCGTCTCGAAGCCGCGGTGAGGGTGTACGCCGACGCCGCGCCGGCGCGCGGCCGGGTCGAAATGGCGCGGCGCCGCGTAGTCGAGCATCAGGAACGGGGAGAGCGCTTCGCGGCCGAGGCCGTCGTAGGAGAAGACCGAGCGGACGGGAAATCCGTCGCCCACCCAGTGGGGCGGAGCGGCATCGTGCACGGCGAGTACCTTGCGCATTGCGGATATCTCCTTCATTCGATGATGCTCCGGCTGGCAGGGCCTCGCAATCGCGGGTAGCCTGCGTTGAAAAGAGGGAATTCCCATGCCGCGCATCGCGACTGTCCTGCTGTTGCTATCATCCTTCGCAGCCATGGCGAATCCCGCCGACACTCCCGAGACTCGGCTTGCGGCCGCAGGCTTCATCTTGCCGCCGGCGCCGAAGCCGGTCGCGACCTACGTCACCTCAGTGCAGACAGGGAACCTGCTGTTCCTCTCCGGCCACGGCGAGTGCGGCGAGTCGTACACCCGCGGCAAGCTCGGCGCCGACGTGACACTCGAGCAGGGCGTCGAATCCGCGCGCAAGGTCGGCCTGTGCATGTTGGCGACCATCAAGGCGGCGGTCGGCGAGCTGTCCCGCGTCAAGCGCTTCGTCAGGATCCTCGGTATGGTGCAGGCCACGGAGGATTTCAAGGACCACCCCAGGGTCGTGAACGGCTTCTCGGACCTGATGGTGCTCGCCTTCGGCGAAGCGGGCCGCGGCGCACGATCGGCGGTCGGCATGCAGTCCCTGCCGTCCAACATCGCGGTCGAGATCGAGGCCACCGTCGAGCTGCATGACGGAAGCTGATGGCGCGGCTCGTGCGCCAGGTGTTCTTCGCCCTGCTCGTGCCCGCAAGCCTGTACGCAGGACTTTGCCTGCTGGTGTTCCTCACGCAACGGTCGCAGGTCTACTACCCGGTGCGGGAATCGGCGGCGCCGGGCGCGACGCCGATGCTGTTCGCGGGCAACGGGGCCGAGATCAAGGTCTGGACCGTCGAGCGGCCGGGTCCTGCGGCGCTCCTCTACTTCGGCGGCAATGCCGAGGATGTCGGGGCGAGCATCGGCCTGTTCGCCGGGCGACTGCCCGGTCACTCGCTGTATTTCGTCAACTACCGGGGCTACGGCGGCAGCACCGGCCGGCCGTCCGAGGACGCGCTCGTCGCTGACGCCATCGCCCTGTATGACCACCTGCGCCCGACCCATGCGGAGATTTCCGTCGTCGGCCGCAGCCTCGGCAGCGGGGTCGCCGTCCAACTCGCGAGCGCGCGGGACGTCAGGCGACTCGCGCTCGTCACCCCGTTCGACAGCCTGGTGAACGTCGCCCGTGCCCACTTCCGGTGGCTTCCCGTCGGGCTGCTCATGCTGGATCGCTTCGAATCGACAACCGGGGCCGCGACAATTGCAGCAGACGTGCTCGTAGTCATTGCCGAGGCGGACGAGATCATTCCGCGCGGCCGAAGCGATGCGCTCATC
>DATMEC010000114.1:0-2904 GCA_035557125.1 Steroidobacteraceae bacterium | reverse complement strand
GGCGCCGGTTTACGGCGACATCGCCGCGGCCGGCGACCTCGGCTGGAACACGGGGCCCCTCGTCTATGCCGGCCGCGACGGGCAACCAGACCGGCACGGCATGTTCTTCTCCGTCTGGAAGCGCCAGCCCGACGGCAGCTTCAAGGTGGTCCTCGACATCGGCAACGACACCCCGTCGGCCGTCGTGCCGATCGCCGAGCCGCCGCATTCGTCCTGGCGGCCAGGCCTCGCACGCCCGGCCGGCGTCGACGTCGCCGCCGAAAAAGTCGCGCTTCTCGCGGTCGAAGGATCGTTCCTCGCGGCCTCGGAAGCGCAGGGCCTCGGTCGCGCGTACGCGAGCCGCCTCGCGGACGAGGCACGGGTGCATCGGCCCGGCGTCATGCCGGTCGTCGGCCGCGTCGCGCTCAACGAGTGGGCGCACGCGCAAGAGGGCAACTTCCGCGGCGAGGCGCTCTTTGCCGATGTCGCGCGATCGGGCGAGCTCGCCTACACCTGGGGCAGCTACGAGCGGATCGGCGGGCCGCCCGAGGCGGGGTACTTCGCGCGGGTCTGGAAGAAGGACGGGCGGGACGAATGGCGCATCGTGATGGATACGGTGAGCCCGGTGCCGGCCGGCGTACATCCGCTCACCGCCGATCTGATGCGCGCCGAAGCACCCTACCTCGAGGGACGCTGGGCGGACGCCGAGGCCGCATACCTGCTGTACCTCGACGCCAATCCAACGAACGCCTTTGCGTGGAATCGCCTGGGCACGAGTCAGGTGCAGCAGAAGAAATACCCTGACGCCGTGAAGAGCCTAGAGCGCGCGATCGAGATCGGCGGCGGCACGGCGTTGGATTACTACAACCTGGCCTGCGCCTACGCCCTCGCCGGCAACGCGGACAGGGCGCTCGACAACGTCGAGCGCGCGATCGGAGCCGGCGCAAAGCGCCGCGCGCAATACGAATCCGATCCCGACCTCGGCTCGCTGCGGGAGCTGCCGCGCTTCAAGGCGCTGATGCAGCCCCTCTAGCGGCGTCTCCGGCGGCCTGCCGCCGCCTGGCGCTTCGCGCGCCCCAATCCGTGAATCAGGTCGCGCACCGTGATGGTGCGCATGGCCCATTCGGAGCTCATGGCCCATAGCGTGACGCGTCTCCAATAACGCTCCGGAGGAATGGAATACGGTTGCAACATATTTTCCGGGGTGACGGCTAACTGTTTGATTTTGAGGAGGGTTTCAGTGGACCCGAGCCGCCATTTCTCTGCCTGCCTGCTGCTCGCCGCCGCGCTCGTTGGCGGCCATGCCGTCGCCGAACCTGGCGGCGCGGAACTGCTCGACCTCAGTATCGAGCAGCTGGCCGATCTCGAGATCACCTCCGTCTCGCGCGTTGCCGAGAGCCTTCGCAACTCGCCGGCCGCGGTCTTCGTCATCACGGCGGAGGACATCCGGCGCTCGGGCGTCACCAGCGTCCCCGAGGCCCTGCGGCTCGCGCCGGGCGTCGAGGTCGCGCGCCGCAGCGCTTACGAGTGGTCGGTCTCGATCCGCGGCTTCAACAGCGACCTCGCAAACAAGCTGCTCGTCCTCATCGACGGCCGCAGTGTCTATTCCCCGCTGTTCGCGGGCGTCTTCTGGGACGTCCAGGACACGCTGCTCGAGGACGTCGAACGCATCGAGATCGTG
The DNA here is from genome assembly GCA_035557125.1 of Steroidobacteraceae bacterium. GTDB lineage: Bacteria > Pseudomonadota > Gammaproteobacteria > Steroidobacterales > Steroidobacteraceae > SCUD01. Next base: position 1,244 of record DATMEC010000114.1, on the reverse strand, counting down.
TCGGGTCCCGGCGGCACTCTCTGGGGCGCCAACGCCGTCAACGGCGTCATCAACATCATCACGCGCGAGGCGGACGACACGCAGGGCGGTTACGGCGAGATCCTCGGCGGCAACGAGGATCGCGTGATCGGCGGCTTCCGCTACGGCGGCAGGTTCGGCGAATCGGGCGCCGCACGCGCCTACGTCAAGTACGTCGAGCGCGAGTCGTCTCTCTCGAGCGGCGGCGGCCAGGCCGTCGACGGCACGCACATGTCCCGCGCGGGATTCCGCGTCGACTGGGACGCCAGAAACGACGACAGCTTTGCAATGGTCGGCGAAGCGTACTCGGGCGAGACCGAGGGACTGTTTTCCGAAGAATTCACGATCGGGACGCTGCCGTCGGGTATCTTCCGCGACGCCGTCGACATCTCGGGCGCGAACGTCCTCGGGCGCTGGCAACGGCGGCTGGGCGCCGCATCCGAGCTGAGTTTGCAGGCCTATTTCGATCACACGCAGCGGGACATTCCGAACACCTACGACGAACGGCGCGACACGCTCGACCTCGACTTCCAGCACCGCACCCCGCTCGGGACCCGCCACGACTTCCTGTGGGGCCTGACGTACCGCAACACGAGCGACCGCATCGAGAACACGCTGTTCGCGACCTTTGATCCGCCAAGTCGCGATTTCCGCCAGTACGGAGTCTTCCTGCAGGACCGGATCGCCGTCGCGCCCGACCGGCTCTACCTGACGATCGGAACGAAACTCGGGCACAACGACTACACGGGCGTCGAGAACCAGCCGAACATCAGGCTCGCCTGGCATCCGGACAACCGGCAGACGCTGTGGTCGGCCGTGTCGCGCGGCGTGCGCATTCCGTCGCGGCTCGACCACGACCTCGTGCTGACCGTGCCGGCGGCGGCGCCCGGCTTCCCGCTCCCTTTCTACTTCATCGTCACCGGCAACGAAGACTTCCAGCCCGAGGAAATGCTGGCCTACGAGGCCGGCTACCGGATCCAGCACGGAGACGACCTCTCCCTGGACGTATCACTGTTCCGCAACGAATACGACGGGCTGCAGACCAACGAACCCGACGAACCGATCCTGGTCTTCGTCCCGCCGTTGCCGCACGTCATCGTCCCGAGCCATCTCGACAACAACATGCGGGGCACTTCCTACGGCGGCACGATCGCGGCGAACTGGCAACCGATGCCGCGATGGCGGCTTCGCGCGCAATACGCCTACCTGGAACTCGACCTCGAGAC
>DATMEC010000113.1:0-2197 GCA_035557125.1 Steroidobacteraceae bacterium | reverse complement strand
GCGGTCGCGCGCCACGACACCGGTGACGTCGCGCCCGTGCAGGGAAACCCGGCCGTGGTCGATCTCGACCAGGCCCGCGATCGCGCGCAGGAGCGTGCTCTTGCCGCTGCCCGAAGGCCCGAGCAGCACGAGGAACTCGCCTTGCTCGATCTCGATCGAGACGTCGTTGACGACCGGCAGCGATTGATACCGCTTGGTCACCTGGTCGAGTGCGATGGACATTGGACAGAACCTGCTGCCCCGGCGGGGCTAATGCGGGAAAGGCTATTGTGCGGCCGGTTTTGGGGTCAGTCGCGGGCCGGTAACAAGACGGTTACGGCCGCCGCCTTTGTAACCCCGGTCTCAGGATTTGATACCCAATCGTGGGTCCGGCGTATGATTGCGCGCGGCGTCTGGTCTGACGCCCGAAGTTGGGGGGTTAGGCATGAACGGTTCCAGGATGGCGACGCAGGTCGTCGCGGGTTTGGTCGCATCGGTTCTGGGCCTTGCCGCCCTCGCGCAGGAAGCCCATCCGCCGGCGGACACGCTGTCGGGCGCCTTCCCGAAGAAGAGCTACTCGCCCCATGCGGGCCGCAATTTCCCGACGCGCCCGTTCTTCGGCGACACCCACGTCCATACCGGCGCCTCGATGGACGCCGGCGCCTTCGGTGCCCGCACCACGCCTGCCGACGCTTTCCGCTTCGCGAGCGGCGAGGAGATCACGGCCTCGAACGGCATGCGCGTGAAGCTCGCCCGTCCGCTCGACTTCATCGTGGTCGCCGACCACTCCGACAACATGGGCTTCTTCCCGAAGCTGTTCGCGGGGGATCCCGGCTATCTGGCGGATCCGACCGGCAAGCGCTGGTATGACGACGTCCAGAAAGGCGGCGAAGCGGCCGTCAAGGTCGCAATGGAAGTGATCGACTCCTTCTCGAAGGGAACCTTCCCGCCGGCGCTGGCTTCGCTGCCCGGCACGCAGACGTACCGCGGCGCCTGGGATGTCGTCCTCAAGGCAGCGGAAGCCTACAACCGGCCGGGCCAGTTCACGGCATTCATCGGCTTCGAATGGACCTCGAACACCGGCGGCAACAACCTGCACCGTGTCGTGATGTTCCGCGACGACGCGGACAAGGCCGGACGGATCGAGCCTTACACGACGATTCGCCCGGTCGGCAGCGACGACCCGAAGGATCTCTGGACCTACCTGCAGGCCTACGAGGACAAGACCGGCGGCGAGGTCCTCGCGATCGCGCACAACGGCAACCTGTCGAACGGGATCATGTTCCCGGAGGTCGACTCCTTCACCGGCCAGCCGATCACGAAGGAATACGCCGAGACGCGCGCGCGCTGGGAGCCCGTCTACGAGGTCACCCAGATGAAGGGCGACGGCGAAGCGCACCCGTTCCTCTCGCCGAACGACGAGATGGCCGGCCACGAGCTCTGGGACAAGTTCAACCTGAACATGAGCGTCCCGAAAGAGAACTCAATGCTGCAGTTCGAGTACGCGCGTACCGCGCTGCAGGTCGGGATGCAGCTCGAGGCGAAGCTCGGCACCAATCCCTACAAGTTCGGGATGATCGGCTCGACCGACACGCACACGGGGCTCGCGACCGCGGACGAAGACAATTTCTTCGGCAAGCACGCCGGCACCGAGCCCAATGCCAAGCGCATGGAGCACCCGGTCGGCTGCTTCGGCGACAACTGCATCCTCGGCTGGTCGCAGGCGGCTGCCGGCTATGCGGGGGTGTGGGCGACGGAGAACACGCGCGAGGCGATCTTCGACGCCATGGAGCGCAAGGAAACCTACGCGACCACCGGCCCGCGCATGGTCGTGCGCTTCTTCGGCGGCTGGGACTTCGTCGCCGCGGATGCCGCGAACCGCCTGCCGGCCGACGTCGGTTATGCCAAGGGCGTGCCGATGGGCGGGGACCTGAGGGCCGCGCCATCCGGCAAGTCGCCGACCTTCCTCGTCGGCGCGATGAAGGATCCCCTCTCCGGCAACCTCGACCGCGTGCAGATCGTGAAGGGCTGGATCGATGCCGCCGGCGCGCGCCAGGAAAAGGTGTACGACGTCGCCTGGTCCGGCAACCGCAAGCCGGGCGCGAACGGCAAGCTGCCGGCGGTCGGCAGCACCGTGGACGTCGCGAACGCGACCTGGACCAACACGATCGGCGCTTCCGAGCTGATCACGGTGTGGAAGGACCCGGACTTCGATCCC
>DATMEC010000112.1:0-4866 GCA_035557125.1 Steroidobacteraceae bacterium | reverse complement strand
GGTCGGCAGGCCGAAGTCGTCGGCCGCGGCATAGCGAAACAGGTGCGGGCCGCGCCGCAGGCGCTGCTCGATCGCGGCGACCGTGCCGGCGAAGCGCGGGTCCCCGCGCGGCAGGAAGCCGACTTCCGCCATCAGGAGGAGCCCCGCCTCGACGTCGGAACCGCCGAAGCTCTCCATGAAGCTGCCACGTGCGGGATCGAAGGCACGCGACTCGATGGCGCCGCGGATCTCGGTCGCGCGATCCTGCCACAGCCGCTCGCGCTCGGGCAGCGCACGGTGGCCCGCGATACGCGCGAGCCGGTCGCAGGCCGCCCAGCACATCAGCGCGGACGAGGTGTGCACGCGCTCGCGCGTGCGCAGCTCCCACATGCTGGCATCGGGCGTCGCATAAACCTTGTAAGCCTGCTCGCCGACGCGCTCGAGGCGCGAGAAGTCCTGCGCCGTGGGCGGCCGCAACAGGCGCCGGTCGAAGAACGCCTGCGAGGCCGCGAGCACGACGTTGCCATAGACGTCGTGCTGGTGATGCTCGAAAGCCTGGTTGCCCACGCGAACCGGCCCCATGCCGCGGTACCCGCCAAGCGTCGGCACCTCGCGTTCATCGAGGCGGCGCTCCAGCGCGATGCCGTACACCGGCTGCAGGTGCCCGTCCGGCGCCTGGCCGACGATGTTGGCCAGGTATCGCAGGTAGTGCTCCATGGTGTCGACTTCGGACAGCGAGTTGAGCGCGCGCACGACGAAGAACGCGTCACGCAGCCAGCAGTAACGGTAGTCCCAGTTGCGCCCGCTGCGCGGGGCCTCCGGGATGCTCGTCGTCATCGCGGCGACGATCGCGCCGGTTTCCTCGAAGGTGCAGAGCTTCAGCGTGATGGCCGCGCGCAGCACGGCGTCCTGCCATTCCGGCGGGATCGCGAGCCGGCGCGTCCACTGGCGCCAGTGCGCCTCGGTGCTCTCCTGGAAGGCGCGCGCCATCGCCCCGGTGCCGTCCGAAAGGCTCTCGTCGGCGCCGAGCACGAAGCTCGCCTCGGACTCCAGCAGGAACGGCGTCTCCGCAAGCACGTAGCTCACCGGCGCATCGGTCGTCAGGCGCAATACGCGGTCCGGGCTGACATAGCGGATGTGGTTGCTGCCGTGGGTGATCTCGGGGCGCAGCGCGCCGTAGCCGAACGAGGGCCGGAGCCTGACGCAGATGCGCGGGCTGCCTGCGATCGCGCGCACGCGGCGCACCATCGTCTGCGGACGGAACATGCGCCCGCCACGCTCGAAGCGCGGACAGAAATCGGTGACCTCGATCGCCGAGCCGTTCGAGCTGAACAGGCGCGTGACGAGCACGGCGGTGTTGCCGACGTACTCCTGCTCGCTGCGCTCGAGCCCGGCAAGCTCGATGGCCCATGCGCCGCGCCCGGTCGCGGCGCCGTCGTCCACCAGCGCGTGGAACACCGGGTCGCCGTCGAAGCGAGGCAGGCAGCTCCACACGACGCGGGCCTCGCGGTCGATCAACGCGGAGATCACACAGTTGCCGGTCACGCCGAGGTCGAGCGAGGCGGCGCGGCTCATGGCGCCACCTTCGCTTCGAGCGCCTCGAGGCTGCCCGCGAGCCACCGGTGCACGGCATCGACCGACGCGAGGCGGTAACGCGCTTCGCTGGGCTCGGGGCCGACCTTGATGCCGTGCCCGCCTTGCACCAGGGCGGCGCGGAAGCCGTCCTCGTCCGTGCGGTCGTCGCCGACATAGATCGGACTGCGGCCGGCGAACGGCGGGTGGCGCGAGAACTCGCGCACGGCTGCGCCCTTGTGCACGCCGCGCGGGCGCGCTTCCACCACCTGGTGACCGCGCAGGACTTCGAAGTCCTGCGACGTCACGGTCTCGCGCATGAAGGCTATGCATTCCGCCGCGCGCTCCGGCGCGCGCCGAAAGTGCAGCGCGACGCCCGAACCCTTGTCCTCGATGACCAGCCTCCGGTCGTCGCCGAATCGCTCGACGACGGCTGCGAGGATGCGCTTTGCGCCCGCGGGACTCCCCGAGCGATGGGTCTTCCCGGTCGCGAGCCGCCATTCGAGCCCGTGCAAGCCCGCGGCGGCATAGCGCGGCGGGCCGAGCAGCGCATCAAGCGCGTCGAGCGATCGACCGCTGACGATGGCAAGCGCGCCGGCGAGGCGTTCACTCAGGCGCGCGAGCAGTTCGGGCAATCCCGCAGCTATCGTGACGCCGTCCGGATGCGGAGCGTAGGCCGCGAGGGTCCCGTCGAAATCGAGGAACAGCGCGGCGTCGGCCCGCAGCAACGGCGGCCGGGCTTCCTTGCCGGTTTCCGCCATGAGTCATTGTAACCGGCGCCACGAAATAGCGCCCGGCGGAGCTTCCTCGCTCGCGCCGCCGGAACTTACGCGCTCGCTCGGAACTCCGCCGGGCGCCATCGCGTGGCGGCACTTGCGGTTACTCGTGGCGGAGTGCCTCGATGGGGTCGAGTCGCGAGGCGCGGCGTGCGGGCCAAAGGCCGAATACGAGTCCGACAGCAGCGCTGAAGCCAAACGCAAGCAGCAGCGAATCCGCGGTCACCGCAGTCTGCCACCCCGCGAACCGCGACAGCGCCGCGGCGGTCGCGATGCCGAGCAGGACGCCGAGCAGGCCGCCGGCGAGGCAGAGGATCACCGACTCCACGAGGAACTGCATCAGGATCGCGCCCCGCGTCGCGCCGATCGCCTTGCGGATGCCGATCTCGCGCGTGCGCTCGGTCACGGTCACCAGCATGATGTTCATGATGCCGATGCCGCCGACCACGAGGCTGACGCCCGCGATGCCCGCGAGCAGGAAGCCGAGGATCTCGGTCGTCTCCTGCTGCGTCGACAGGAACTGGCGCCGGTCGAGCAGCGTGAAGTCGTTGTCGCGCCCGGGCGCGAGCCCGTGCTCGCGCCGGAGTACGCGCTCGATCTCGACCATGGCGGCGCCGATGTCGCTGCCCGGAGCCACCTGGGCCGAGAGGCTCTGCAGCACGTCCTCGCCCGTGATGCGGAACCGCGAAGTCTCGAGCGGTATGTATACGTCGTCGTCCGGGTTGCCGTAGCCGACAGCACCCTTGCGCCGGTAGATCCCGACGACTTCGAACGCCACGTTCTTGACCACGATCGTCGCGCCGACGAGGCCGGCGGCCGGGACTTCCAGCAAATCCGGTACCTCACCACCGAGGACGGCCACGCGCCTGCGTGTCGCATCGTCCATGGCCGTGAGCGCGCGGCCGTGCTCCACTTCGTAGCCGAGCACGCGCGGGTGCGTGGGCGTCGTCCCAACCACCGAGATGTTGACGTTGCGCGCGCCGAGCCGCACTTGCTGGCGGCCGCTCTGCTCGGGCACGACCGCCGAAAGATGGCGCGCGTCGCGGGCCAGCGCCTCGGCGTCGTCGAATGTGAGCGTCTGCTGGTCGCGGGCGACGCCGCTCAGCCAGCGCATGCCGGTGGTGACCGTCAGCACGTCAGCGCCCAGCGATGCGAGCTGCTCGTCCACCGCCGCCTGCGCGCCGCGGCCGAGGGCGAGCATCGCGATCACCGCGGCGACGCCGATGATGACCCCGAGCATCGTGAGCGCGGCGCGGAACGCGTTGCCGCGCATCGAGTCGAGCGCGAGCCGCACCGTCTCCCAGAACGGCATCAGCGCTCCCGCGTGCGAGGCGCGGACTGCGGGCTGCCTGCGGGCGGGGCCTGCGGCGTCAGGCCCGGGATGCCGCCGCGGCGGCTGGCGACGTCCTGGATCTGCTGCTGGATCTCGACCAGGCTCGCGGTCGGCAACAGCAGCACTTGGTCGCCTTCGGCGAGGCCGCCGGTGATCTCGACGCGATCGAGGTCGGTGATGCCGGTCTCGACGGATGTCGGCACCTGGTGTCCGTCGCGGACGGCGACGACCCAGAAACCGCGGCCGAGCCCGAACGCCCCGCTCCGCTCGCCCGGACCACGGCGGCGTACGCTGCCCGCGGGAGCGCCGACGTCCTCGCGCAGCGCTGCCGCGTCGAGCCCGAGGATCTGCGCCGTCGCATCGACGTCGCGCGCGGCGCGCAGCGCCATCACCGGCAGGGTCAGCACGCCCGACCGTTCCGCGACGTGGAACGTCGCGTCCACGTTCATCCCCGGCCGCAGCAGGCCGTCCTCGTTGGCGACGTTGATCAGCACGGCGAACATGGTGACGTTCTGGTCGACGACGGCCTGGGGCTCAATCTTCTCCACGGCGCCCTCGAAATCGCGGCCGGGAAACGCGGCCACCTCGATGCGCGCCGGGACGCCCGCGGCGAGCTTGCCGATGTCGGTCTCGTCGACCCGCACGCGGGCGCGCACGCGCCGGAGGTCCGCCATCGTCAGCAGGACCGTTCCGCCGCCGACGTCGCGCGTCGGCGAGGAAATCACCTGGCCGCGTTCGACGAGACGGGTCAGGATGGTGCCCGAGGACGGCGCGCGTACCTCGGTGTCCTCGAGGCCGATGCGCGCGTTCTCGAAGGCGACGCGCGCGGCGACCGCCGCGGCGCGCGTGTTTGCGACCTCGAGCTCGAGCGTCTCGAGCTCGGACTTGTTGATCCACTCGTCTTCACGCAGCTTCTGTCCGCGCTCGAGCTGAGTCTGCGCGGTCCGCTCGCGCTGCTGCGCGGCATTCAGCTCCGCCTGCGCCTGGTCCACGAGGTTCCGGGGCGTGCGCGGGTCGATGCGCACGAGCAGCGTACCCGCCTCCACCGTGTCGCCGATCTCGGCATCGAGCGCGAGGATCTCCCCCGAGGCCTTCGACTTCACTTCCACGTCCGCGATCGGCTCGATGGTGCCGGACGCCTCGACCGTCACCTCGATGTCGCCACGCGTGACGGCGGCCGATTCGTATTCCGGCGCGGCCGGTTCG
>DATMEC010000111.1:0-5965 GCA_035557125.1 Steroidobacteraceae bacterium | reverse complement strand
GTGAACGGAGTCTCGTCACGCGAGACGGTGCGCTCGCCCTTGCGGTCCTTGATCCGGACCGGTGCGATCTCGGCCTCGAAAGCGCCGGACTCGACCGCGGCAACGGCGCGGCGCACGGACTCGGCGGCGAAGGCATCCTGGTCGGCGCGCGAGAACGCGTACTTCGCCGCCGTTGCGTCGGCGAAGCAGCCCATCAGCTTGCCGTCCCACGGACTCTGCAGCCCGTCGTAGAACATGTGGTCGAGAACCTCGCCGTGCCCCATGCGGTAGCCGGCGCGTGCCTTGGGCAGGAGATAGGGGGCGTTGGTCATCGACTCGAGCCCTCCGGCCATCACGAAATCGGCGCTGCCCGCGGCGATGTGATCCGCGCCGTACATCACCGCGCGCATGCCGGAGCCGCACATCTTGTTGACGGTCGTCGATGGGACGGATTTCGGCACGCCGGCGGCGATTGCTGCCTGCCGGGCGGGCGCCTGGCCCTGGCCGGCCGGCAGCACGCAGCCCATGACCACCTCGTCGAGGCGCGCGGGATCGAGGCCCGCGCTTTCGAGGGCACCGCGCATGGCCTCGGCCCCGAGCGCATGTCCGGAAACGCTGGCGAAGGCGCCGAGCATGGCCCCGATGGGCGTGCGGCGGGCGCTCAAGATGACGACGGAATCGTTGGCCATGGTTTGCGTCCTGGGAGCTGGTATGGGGACTATTTTGCCCTGCAAAAGGCTGCCTGTCGCCCCAGCCGCAGTCGACCGCAGGAACGGGCGCCGTCAGCCCGCGACGGGTGCGCGCCAGTGCTCGAAGAGCTGGGCGAGCCGCTGCTTCAGGTCCGCGAAATGCAGCGGCTTGTAGAACACGGTGACGCCATCCGGCAACCCGCCGCGCTCGGCGATGGTGTGTGGCGTGAGCGCGGTGACGACGATGATCTCGAGTTCGCCCAGTGCACCGGAGGCCTTGAGCGCGCGCAGCATCTCGAAGCCGTCGATACCGGGCATTCGCAAGTCCGTGATCAGGAGGTCGGGCCGCACGGTGCCCATCTGCAACAGGGCTTCGAAGCCGCTCGGCACGCTCGTCAGGTGGATCGGGAAGCCCCAGGAGCGCAGGTGCAACTCGAACAGCTGGCGGAAGTCCGGCTCGTCCTCGACGACCATGACCTGGAAAGCCCCGCCGGGCGCGCGGCGACCGACGACACTTTCGCGCCGTTGCAGCAGTTCCGCGACCGACGCCGTCAGGATGCGGCGATGACCACCCGGCGTCTTCCACGCGCGCAGGAGACCTGCCTCGGCCCAGAGCTGCACGGTGCGAAGCGACACGCCGAGGCGATCGGCGGCTTCGCGCGTCGAACAGACGTCCCCTCCCGTGTCCACAGAGCGCCACTCCCGGCCGTGCCCGACTGCCGGCATGACAGCATCGCGGGACGTGGATTGCAACGTTAAACTGATGCACCCGCGCTGGAGGAAACCGATGAGCAGCCCGGCCGAACGGATCGACAAGGCGGCGGCCGCCGCCCGCGGGCCGCTGCGCTTCGTAAGCGCGGCCTCGCTGTTCGACGGCCACGATGCCGCGATCAACATCATCCGCCGGATCCTGCAGGCCCACGGCGCCGAGGTCGTGCACCTCGGCCACAATCGCAGCGTCGCCGACATCGTGCGTGCGGCCATCCAGGAAGACGCCGACGGCATCGCCGTCAGCAGCTACCAGGGCGGACACAACGAGTTTTTCCGCTACATGGTGGACATGCTGAAAGCCGAGGGCACGGCGCACATCCGCGTGGTGGTCGGTGGCGGCGGCACCATCGCGCCGCACGAGGTCGAGGCGCTGGAAGCCTACGGCGTCGAGAAGATCTACACGCCGGACGACGGCCTGAAGCTCGGCCTCGACGGCATGATCGAGGACGTGTTCCGGCGGGTTCGCGCAACGCCGCGGCCGGCATTCGAGGGGACCGGTGTCTCGGCGGACGACCCCGTCAGCCTCGCGCGCGCGATCACCCTGCTCGAGCTGGGCGATGAGCAGGTCGTTGCGCGCCTGCGCGCGCACGCGGCGAAGACGCTGAACCGGCCGCCGGTCGTCGGCATCACCGGCACCGGCGGGGCCGGCAAGTCCTCGCTCACCGACGAGATCCTGAACCGCATCGTGCGGTTCTTCCCGGACCGGCGCGTCGCCGTCCTCGCCATGGACCCGACGCGCAGGCGATCGGGCGGCGCGCTGCTCGGCGACCGGATCCGCATGAACGCGCTCGCGAACGAACAACTCTTCATGCGTTCGCTCGCGACACGGCGCCAGAACCTCGCGACCTCCGCAGTGCTCGCAGACACCGTGCAACTGCTGAAGGCGGCCGGATTCGACCTGGTGGTGGTCGAGACCGCCGGCATCGGGCAGAGCGACACCGAGATCGTCGACCTCGTCGACCTGTCGATGTACGTAATGACCGCGGACTACGGTGCGGCCAGCCAGCTCGAGAAGATCGACATGCTGGACTTCGCCGACTTCATCGTGCTCAACAAGTTCGAGAAGCGCGGCGCCGAGGACGCGCTCAGGGACGTGCGCAAGCAAGTGGCGCGCAACCGCAAGCTCTTCAGGACCGCGCCCGAGGCGCTGCCGGTCTACCCGACCATCGCGAGCCAGTTCAACGACGCCGGCGTCAACGCGCTGTTCGGCGCCCTGTGCACGAAGCTGCACGAGCAGTGGGGGCGCCTCAGGCCCTGGCAGCCCGAAGGCCTCGCGCCGGTCGGCACGCCGGCGCGCCAGGCCATCATCCCGGGCCCGCGCGTGCGCTACCTCGCGGAGATTGCGGCCGGCGGCCGCGATGCCCGCCGCGCCGCGACGCAGGCGGCCGAGGCCGCGAGCCGCGCGCACGGCCTGTACCGTGCGCTAGAGGCGCTCGGCGACGCCGCGCTGCCGGCGCCGCTCGATCGCTACGACGAGGCCGGCCTCGCGTCGGCGGAAGCGACGATCCGGCGCCTGCGAGAGGCCTACAACGAGGCTCTCGGCGAGGTCGGTGCCGGCGGTGTCGCCCTCCTCAGGGCATGGCCGGCGCGTCGCGAGGCCGCGGCCGCCCCGGAGTTCAGCTACCGCGTGCGCGAGCGCGAAGTGCGCGGACCGAACTACAGCGAGTCGCTCTCGCACCTGCACCTGCCCAAGATCGCGGTACCGCGCTTCGAGGACTGGGGTGCGCAACTCGATTTCCTGCTCACCGAGAACCTGCCGGGCGCATATCCCTACACCGGCGGCATCTACCCGTACCGGCGCGAGGACGAGGACCCGACCCGCATGTTCGCGGGCGAGGGCATGCCCGAGCGCACCAACCGCCGTTTCCACTACCTCGCGCGCGGCCACCAGGCGACGCGCCTGTCGACCGCGTTCGACTCGACGACGCTGTACGGCGAGGATCCGGACGAGCGGCCGGACATCTACGGCCGCATCGGCAATTCGGGCGTCTCGATCGCCTCGCTCGACGACATGAAGCGGCTTTATTCGGGATTCGACCTGTGCGCGCCGTCGACTTCCGTGTCGATGACCATCAACGGGCCGGCGCCGATGATCCTCGCGATGTTCATGAACACCGCGGTGGACCAGCAGGTCGAGAAGTGGCTGCGCGACAACAGCCGCTGGGAGGAAGCGGAGGCGAAGATCGCGTGCCTGTTCGAGGGCCGCGAACGCCCCCGGTACCGCGGCGGACTGCCCGCCGGCCACGACGGCTCGTGGCTCGGCCTGCTCGGCGTCAGCGGCGACGCGGTCGTCGACGCGGAAACTTATGCGCGAATCCGCGCTGACGCGCTCGCGCGCGTGCGCGGCACGGTGCAGGCCGACATCCTCAAGGAGGACCAGGCGCAGAACACCTGCATCTTCTCGACCGAGTTCGCGCTCCGGATGATGGGAGACGTGCAGCAGTTCTTCACGGCCAACCGCGTACGGAACTTCTACTCGGTGTCCATCTCCGGCTACCACATCGCGGAGGCCGGGGCGAACCCCGTCTCGCAGCTTGCGTTCACGCTGGCGAACGGCTTCACGATCGTCGAGTACTACCTGTCGCGCGGCATGCAGGTGGACGACTTCGCTCCTAACCTCTCGTTCTTCTTCTCGAACGGGATGGACCCGGAGTACGCCGTGATCGGGCGCGTCGCGCGGCGCATCTGGGCGCGCGCGATGCGCGACCGCTATGGCGCCTCGCCGCGCAGCCAGATGCTGAAATACCACGTGCAGACCTCGGGCCGCTCGCTGCACGCGCGCGAGATCCAGTTCAACGACATCCGCACGACCCTGCAGGCGATGTACGCCCTGTTCGACAGTTGCAACAGCCTGCACACCAATGCCTACGACGAGGCCATCACGACGCCCACGGAGGAGAGCGTGCGCCGCGCGGTCGCGATCCAGCTCATCATCGCGCGCGAGCTCGGCCTCAACCAGAACCAGAACCCCTGGCAGGGCTCGTTCGTGATCGAGCGCCTGACCGAGCTGGTCGAGGAGGCCGTCTACGCGGAGTTCGACAGCCTGTCCGAGCGCGGCGGCGTGCTGGGCGCCATGGAGACGATGTACCAGCGCGGCAAGATCCAGGAAGAGTCGCTTTACTACGAGCACAAGAAGCACGACGGCAGCCTGCCGATCGTCGGCGTCAACACGTTCCTCCCCGAACAGGGCGCGGGCGACGAGAACCGGAACGCGGCGCTGATCCGCTCGACCGAGGAGGAGAAAGCGGCCCAGGTCGGCTCGACGCGCGCCTTCAACGACGTGCACGACGTCGCCCAGGAACCGGCGCTGCGCCGCCTGCAGTCTGCGGCGGCCGAAGGCGGCAACGTGTTCGCCGAGCTGATGGAAACCGTGAAGTCGGCGTCGCTCGGGCGCATCTCGCGCGCGCTGTACGCCGTCGGGGGACAATACCGCCGCAACATGTGACGACGGAGGGGAAGCGCACCTTCACGAATATGAAGGTGCGCGTCCCCTTCAGCGCAGCGGCTCGCCCGCACCCTCCGCAATCCTCGCCCGTGCCTCGTCGCGCAGGGCCGTGGCAGCGTCGCCGCTGCCCGTGCGCGCCGGCAGCGGCGCCAGCACCTCGACCTCGATGCGGCCCCAGCGCGGCCAGGCCCGGCCGCCGCCCAGGACGTCGCGTGTGCCGCGGATGGCGACCGGCGCGACCGGCGCACCGGTGCGCGCCGCAAGCGCGAAGGCCCCGCCATGGAAGCGCGCGACGCCGGGTTCGGGTTCGAAGGTGCCTTCGGGGAAGAAGGCGACCGCATCGCCCTGCTCGAGCGCACGCAGGATCCGGCGCGCATCGCTGCCGCCTTCGTGGCGGTTCTTCCGGTCCACGAAGTGGTGGCCGAGGCGCTGCAGCAGCGTACCGACGATTGGCAACCGCGAGGCCTCCTTCTTGATGACGAAGCCGAAGCGCGGCGGCAGGAGCGCGAACAGCAGCGGACCGTCGACATAGCTCGCGTGGTTCGCGACGATCACGCAGGCGGCCTGCGGGAGGCGTTCGAGCCCAAGCTTGCGCACCGGCAGGCCGCACAGGCCAAAGTACGCGCGGCAAGCGGCGCCCGCAGCGGCCCGGCGCGACTTCAGCTTCGGCAAGGCGAGGATCGGCAGGGCCGCGAGCACCGCGAACGGGATCACCAGAAGCAGGGCCCAGAGGCCCCAGGCGAACCGCAGCGGATTCAGTTTCATATTGTGCTGCGCCTGCCCGCGGGCGGGTACTGTGAACTGGTTCCGGTTATGTTAATGGTCATGGACGTCTGTGAGACGGGTCACGCTGACCGCGTCCGGGCCAAACCATACTGTGTCTGCATTCTGTCGCACCAGCCCGACCCGCGATCCTGCGGCGGCCCGGGTGTCCGCGGTGGGAAGCAGGGCCAATTCATGAGCGCAGCTATGAAGTCTTCGACATCGGTACGCGCGGCGACGCTCGCGACAGCCAGCGGGTCGGCCGAGGGCGTCGAGCCGATGATCGTGCGATTCCTCGACGCGGTGTGGATGGAGCGCG
>DATMEC010000110.1:0-2414 GCA_035557125.1 Steroidobacteraceae bacterium | reverse complement strand
GCCGTGCGCGAACTCGCCGCCCTTCTCGATCATGACGTCGGCCACGCGGTCCGAGACCATCGCGCCGCCGAGCGGCTGGTAGCCGGAGGTGATGCCCTTGGCGATCGTCATGAAGTCCGGCTCGATGCCGAAGTATTCGCTGCCGAACCAGTGGCCGGTGCGCCCGAAGCCGCAGATCACCTCGTCGGCGATCAGCAGGATCCCGTACTCGCGGCAGATGCGCTGGATCTCGGGCCAGTAGGTGGACGGCGGGACGATCACGCCGCCCGCGCCCTGCACCGGCTCGCCGATGAAGGCGGCGACGCGTTCCGGTCCGACGTCCTCGATCTTCTCGGCGAGGCGCCGGGCGGCGCGCAGGCCGTATTCCTCGGGCGAGAGGTCGGTGCCGTTCTCGTACCAGTAAGGCTGCTCGATGTGCACGATATCCGGGATCGGCAGCCCTCCCTGCGCGTGCATGGCGGCCATGCCGCCGAGGCTCGCGGCCGCCACGGTGCTGCCGTGGTAGGCGTTCAGGCGGCTGATCACGACCGAGCGCTTGGGCTGGCCCATCAGGTCCCAGTACCTGCGCGCCATGCGCAGGATGGTGTCGTTCGCCTCCGAGCCCGACTGCGTGAAGAACACGCGGTGGAACTGCGTCGGCGTCAGCTCGTCGAGGAGCTGCGCCAGTTCGATCGCGGGCGGGTGCGCGCTCTTGAAGAAGCTGTTGTAGTACGGCAGCTCCCGCATCTGCTTCGCGGCGGCGTCCGCGAGCTCGTGCCGGCCGTAGCCGATGTTCACGCACCAGAGCCCGGACATCGCGTCCAGGATCTCCTGGCCTTCCGAGTCGTAGAGGTGCACGCCCTCGCCGCGCACGATCACGCGCGAGCCCTCGGCCGCGAGCGCGCGAAAGTCCGTGAACGGATGCAGGTAGTGCCGGGCGTCGAGTTCCTGCCAGTCGCGCGTCGCTCGTCCCGTGACCTTCGGCTTCGCGCTCATGGAATTCCCCTCGCCCTCAGACATTCAGCAGCAGGTGTTCCCGCTCCCACGAGCTGATCACCCGCGAGAACGTGTCGAACTCGTTTTCCTTGACGGCACAGTATGCCGCAACGAAGCGCTCGCCGAACATCTCGACCAGCGGCTTGCTGCCGCGCAGCAGCGCGAGCGCGTCGGCGAGCGTCAGCGGCAGCGCGAAGGGCAGGTCGTAGGCAGAGCCGGTGATCGGCGCGGTGGGTTTCAATCCCTCCATCATGCCGAGGTAGCCGCAGCCGAGGGACGCCGCGATCGCGAGGTACGGGTTCGCGTCCGCGCCGCCGAGGCGGTTCTCGATGCGCCGGCTCTGCGCGTCCGACAACGGCACGCGCAGCCCCGCCGTGCGGTTGTCGAAGCCCCACTGCACGTTGATCGGCGCCGAGTCGCCGCGCCGGATGCGGCGGTAGCTGTTGACGTTCGGCGCGAACAGCGACATCGCGGGCGGCAGGTATTTCTGCAGCCCCGCGACGAAGGACTCGAACAGCGCCGAGGGCTTGCCCTCCGCGTCGCTGAAGATGTTCTCGCCCGTCTTCGCGTCCACGATGCTCTGGTGGATGTGCATGGCGCTGCCCGGCTCGCCCGCGAGCGGCTTCGCCATGAACGTCGCGTACATCTTGTGCCGCAGCGCCGCCTCGCGCGCGGTGCGCTTGAACAGGAACGCCTGGTCGGCGAGGTCGAGCGCGTCGCCGTGGTTCAGGTTGATCTCCATCTGCGCCGCGCCGGCCTCGTGGATCAGCGTGTCGATGTCGAGGTCCTGCGCCTCGCAGAAGGCGTAGATGTCGTCGAACAGCGGGTCGAACTCGTTCACCGCCGCGATGCTGTAGGCCTGGCGGCCGATCTCGGGGCGGCCGGAGCGGCCGACCGGGGGCTTCAGCGGATAGTCCGGGTCCGTGTTGGGCTCGACCAGGAAGAACTCGAGCTCGGGCGCGACCACCGGGCGCCAGCCCTTCGCGGTGTAGAGGTCCAGCACGCGCTGCAGCACGTAGCGCGGCGCCATCGGCACCGGGCGGCCGTCGCTGTAATGGCAATCGTGGATGACCTGTGCGGTCGGCTCCGCAGCCCAGGGCACCACGCGCGCCGTCCTGGGGTCGCCGGTCAGTTCGATGTCGATCTCCGACGGGTGGATCGAGCTGTCGTCTTCCGGATACTCCCCGGTGACGGTCTGCAGGAAGATGGATTCCGGCAGGCGCATGCCCTCGTCTTCCGCGTAGCGGTCGGCCGGCATCACCTTGCCCCGCGCGACGCCGGCCATGTCCGGGACGATCGCCTCGACCTCGGTGATGCTGTGGTCCTTGAGGAACTGCTGGATCTGGCTCATGGGGACCGCCTGCTCGCGTGGTCGCGCCCGGCCTCGCCGAAAGCCGCGAACAGCGCGCGTGAAAACGGGTTCTCCATCACCTTCCACT
>DATMEC010000109.1:0-3634 GCA_035557125.1 Steroidobacteraceae bacterium | reverse complement strand
ACGACCTCGTCGCGATGCTGGAGACGACGCCCTACGTCGCCGTGATCCAGGGCGGCGCTTTCCACGGGCTCATCACCCGCGCCGACGTGCTCAACTACCTGCGCCGCCAGATGACCGCGGCGCACTGAGGCATCGATGAAGGACACGAAGAAGCCGCTCGGATTCTCCACCCGCGCCATCCACGGCGGGCAGTCGCCAGATCCGGCAACCGGCGCCGTGATGCCGCCCATCTACGCGACATCGACCTACGCCCAGTCGAGTCCCGGCGTGCACAAGGGCTACGAGTATTCGCGCACGCAGAACCCGACGCGCATGGCCTATGAGCGCTGCATCGCCGACCTCGAGGGCGGCACGCGCGGCTTCGCCTTCGCTTCGGGCATGGCGGCGACGGCGACGCTGCTCGAGCTGGTGGACTCGGGCGATCACGTGGTCGCGATGGACGACCTGTACGGCGGCAGCTTCCGGCTGTTCGAGCGCGTGCGGCGCCGCTCGGCGAATCTCGATTTCACCTTCGCGGACCTCTCGGACCCGAACGCCGCCGCGGCCGCGATCGGGCCGAAGACGCGCATGATCTGGATCGAGACGCCGACGAACCCCCTGCTGAAGCTCGTCGACATCGCCGCTGTCGTCGCGGCGGCGCGCGGCCGCGGGATCCTCGTCGTGGTGGACAACACGTTCGCGACGCCGTGGATCCAGCGTCCGCTCGAGCTCGGCGCCGACATCGTCATGCACTCGGCAACCAAGTTCCTGAACGGGCATTCGGACATGGTGGGCGGCGTTGCAATCGTCGGCGACGCGGCGCTCGCCGAACGCGTCGGCTTCCTGCAGAACGCGATCGGCGCCGTCGGCGGCCCGTTCGACAGCTTTCTCGCGCTGCGCGGGCTCAAGACGCTGCCGCTCAGGATGCTCCGCTCGAGCGAGTCGGCGCTCGAGATCGCAGCACGGCTGGAGCGCCACCCGCGCGTCGAGCGCGTGGTCTATCCGGGCCTGCCTTCGCACCCGCAACACGCGCTGGCGAAGCGGCAGATGGCGGCGGCGGGCAGTGGGATCGTCACTTTCTTCCTGAAGGGCGCGTTGCCCGAGGCGAGGCGCTTCCTGGAGCGGCTCGAGGTGTTCACGCTGGCCGAGAGCCTTGGCGGCGTCGAGAGCCTCGTGGACCACCCCGCGATCATGACGCACGCCTCGGTGCCGCCGGAAGCGCGCGCGAAGCTCGGCATCAGCGATTCGCTGGTGAGGCTCTCGATCGGGATCGAGGACTTGCCGGACCTCGTCGCCGATCTCGAGGCCGCGCTCGGCTGAGGCGCTATGGTTCCTCGGCGGGATTGATGTCCTCGACCGTGCCGTCCTCGAAGATGATCTTCTCGTCGCCCGACTCGAGCGTCGCCGTCACGTCGCCGCCCGCGAATCGCACGGTCACCGTGTAGTCGCCCGGCCAGGGCGTGCCGAAGAGCAGGTCGTACATGTTCTGGGAACGGAGCCCCGAGCCTGAGTCCACCACCCGCGTCATGATCCGGTTCGGGAACTCCTCCGGCACGACGCGCACGATGCGGCCCTGCTGGTTGCGTTCACCGTCCGCGCCGACGATGCGCAGCTGGATCCGGCGGGCGAGGTTCTGGCCGCGCATCAGGCGATACGATATGGCTCCCCAGCGAGACAGCACGTCGATCATGCCGTCTTCGTCTTCGTCGCCGCAGGCCAGCCTGTTGTTCTGGGAAACGAGGCTGTCGGGATCGGCGACCGTGCCTTCCTGGGTAGCCGAGACGAGCAGCTCTCCATCGACGTTCACGAGCAACTTGGGGACGCCTTTCAGGGTCGTCGGATCGTTTCGCGCGACGACGACATCCTCGAAGCCGTCGCCGTTGAAATCGCAGCCGTTCAAGCCGCGCCCGATGGTCTGCTCGGCTTCGACACCGACAAGTACTCCGCCGTCGAAGATGCCGCTGGAGTTGCGGAATAGGCGCGTTTCGGTTTCCGCCTGGTGGATCAGGTCGAGGTCGCCGTCGAGGTCGACGTCGATCAGCTTGAGTCCGTTGTCGGCGAGTACCGGGACGTTTGCGGCGAGGCTGCCGTCGCTGAAGGTTCCATCGCCATTGTTCAGCAGCAGTCGCGAGCCGAACAGGATGTCGATGAATCCATCCTCGTCGAAGTCCATTGCCTGTCCGCCGCGAGGCGCATAGGCATCGCCAGCGGGGTTGGTTTCGACGCCTGCGGCGGCAGCGGCGTCCGTGAGTCCGCCCGCGCCGTCGTTGATCAGCAGCCAGTTGCGGGCGCCATCGCCCGTCGTCTGGTCGTGGGGCGCGAACAGGTCCACGTCACCGTCGTTGTCGAAGTCGGCGGTCAACAAGGTGCCGCCGGTCCCCCCGATCCCGAGCGCCGAAATCGCGGTCGAGGTCTGGAATTCCCCGTCGCCCTGGTTGACGTGCAGCAGTGCGATCGAACCGGTGTCGGTGGCCGGCGTCGACACGTTGCTGAAGATTTCGTCGAAGCCGTCGCCGTCGAAATCCGCGAAGCGCACGTCGCTCACCGCGCGCGACCCTCCAGTCAGGTCGGCGAGGCCCACTTCGTCGAGCTCGCGAGCCGTGAAGCTGCCGCTGCAGACGCCCGTGTTGACGATGCCGAGCGCGGTTGGCAGGTCGAGGCAGTCGTCGTCGTTCGCGATGCCGAACGCGGTACCGGCGAGCGGGAGTTCGTGCGCGGTGATGACCCTGGATGGCGCAACGGCGATCGGGCCGCCCGGGCCGATGCGCGTGTCGTTCATGGCAATGACGCGGTAATACGGTGCGCTCGTTATCGCGATGTCCTTGCGGAAATGCGGCGAGCCGTCCGCCTCCACGAACTCGGTATTCGGCCGCCGGCCGACGAGCTGCGATTCCAGGGCGGCAAAGTAAATGCGGTAATGAGTCGCGTTCGCGGTCTCGGGGAAATAGACCGTGTGGCCCGGATTCTGGCCAGTCACGACCGTCCATTCGACGGAGTCCGGAACGGGCCCAGGCGTCGCCGTGACGACGCGGCTTTCCGGGCCGCGTCCACCGCTGGTTTCCGCCACGATCTTGTAGCGATACCCGACGAAGTTCTCGAGTCCGGTGTGAACGAAGCTCGTGCCTTCGATGCCGGTGATTTCGTTGCCGTACGACGCCGCGTCGGGGCCGTCGCCCCAGATAATGACGTAGCGCGTGGCGTCGGTGACCGCCCCCCAGCTCAGCTCGACCGCGCCATCGCGGCCCTCGGCGGCCGGATTGGCAGGAGCCGCATGCGGCGGACTCGTGCCAAAGGCTCCCTCGCAGGCCGAGAGGGCCAGGAGGCCCCACAGGGCAAAGATTCCGGCTACCGCCCGGACCGCGGCTGGTGCTGCCAATGCCATTCGCTAGAGATCCCGCTCAGTTGAGGTGTGGCGACCGATAGACGGCCGCGGTGCCCGACAGTTCCGCCCGGCCGGCCCGGGCGGGAACCGGGGCATTATAGCGGGCCGCCTCAGGCGGCGGCCGTGCTCACGTCGAGGCGGGTGGGGGACTCGAGACAGTAGATTTCGACCGGGCGCGTGCGGCCCCGCAGCACCAGGGGCGGCAGTTCGAGTACGCCCTGGGGCACCGGGTCGAGTGCCTGCTTGACCGAGAGAGAGAACAGGGCTTCCCCT
>DATMEC010000108.1:0-28804 GCA_035557125.1 Steroidobacteraceae bacterium | reverse complement strand
ACTCGGCGCAGACGCGATTTACTGGCGCACGCGCCGCCCGCAGAAGGGGAAGTCGCAATACGAGGCGATCGCCGACGTCGACGAGCGCGTCGTCGTTGAGGAGGGCGGGCTCAAGTTCCTGGTCAACTTCACCGACTACCTGGACACGGGCCTCTTCCTCGATCACCGCAAGACGCGCGCGCGCATCCGCAAGCTTGCGCAAGGCAAGCGCTTCCTCAACCTGTTCTGCTACACGGGAGCGGCCACGGTGCACGCGGCCGCGGGCGGCGCGACGTCCACGACGAGCGTCGACATGTCGCGTACGTATGTGGAATGGGCGAAGCGCAACCTCGCGGTTAATGGATTGCGCGGCGAGCACGCGGTCATCCAGGAGGACTGCCTCGCATGGCTCGCGGAGGGAGGCGGCGGGCCCTGGGACCTCATCTTCCTCGACCCGCCGACTTTCTCGAACTCGAAGCGCATGGAGCGGGAGTTCGACGTGCAGCGCGACCACGTGGACCTTATCCGCGCGACGCTAAAGCGCCTGGCGCCGGGCGGACTGCTCCTGTTCTCGACGAATTTCCGGAAGTTCAAACTGGATGCCGGGGCGCTGGAAGACCTGCAGGTCCGCGACATCACGAAGGGGACCGTCCCCTTCGATTTCGCGCGGGACGCGAAGGTGCACGCCGGTTTCGAGATCAGCCGTCCCTAGGCCAGTTGCTTGACGGCCTGGATCGCGATCGAGGACATGCCTTCGCCGCCCGCGCTCACGTAGCGGCGGATCTCCTCGCGCATCCGGGGCTCCCAGAACTTTTTCATGTGCCCGGCGACCTGCTCCGCCGCGGCAGCCGGATCCGGGTCCGAGCCGAAGAAGTTCGCGATGTCGTTGGCCATCGCGACCAGGCGCTGGACGTTCATCGCGGCAGTACCTTCAACCGACGGACGCCGACGCGCCCTTGCGGGTATTGCGCTGGGTGCTCACGCGCGCACGCCAGGCATCCGGCTGAGTGACCTTCACGACCTCGACGGCGGTCACCTTGTACTCGGGGCAGTTGGTCGCCCAGTCCGAGTTCTCGGTGGTCACGAGGTTCACGCCGGACTCCGGGAAATGGAAGGTCGTGTACACGACGCCGCGCGCGATGCGCCCAGTGAGTGCCGCGTGCACGACGATCTCGCCCGCGCGGCTCGCGACGCCGACCAGGTCGCCGTCCTTGATGCCGCGAGCCTCGGCGTCATCGGGATGCATCTCGAGGACGTCTTCCTTGTTGAAGACGAGGTTCTTCGTGCGGCGCGTCTGCGTGCCGACGTTGTACTGGTACAGCACGCGGCCGGTGGTCAGGAGCAGCGGGTAGCGGCTCGTCGAGCGCTCCGCGGTCGCGACGTACTCGGTGCGGTAGAACTTGCCCTTGCCGCGCACGAAGGACCCGACGTGCATGGTCGGCGTGCCCTCGGGAGCTTTCGCGTTGCAGGGCCACTGGATGCTGCCGAGCTCATCGAGCTTGTCATAGCTGACGCCGGTGAAAGTCGGTGTCAGGCGCGCGATCTCGTCCATGATTTCGGACGGGTGCGCGTAGTCCATCGGGTAGCCCAGCGCCTGGGCGAGGCGCATCGTGACTTCCCAGTCCGCGAGTCCGGCGAGCGGCTCCATGACCTTGCGCACGCGCGAAATGCGCCGCTCGGCGTTGGTGAACGTGCCGTCTTTTTCGAGGAAGGAAGAACCGGGCAGGAATACGTGGGCGTAGCGCGCCGTCTCGATCAGGAACAGGTCCTGGACGACGACGCATTCCATCGCCTTGAGCGCGGCAGCCACGTGGCTCGTGTTCGGGTCGGACTGGGCGAAGTCCTCGCCCTGGATGTAGAGCGCGCGGAAACTGCCGTCGAGAGCCGCCTCGAACATGTTCGGGATGCGCAGGCCCGGCTCGTCCGCGATCGAAACCTGCCAGGCGGACTCGAACTTGCCGCGGGTGACGGCGTCCGACACGTGCCGGTAGCCCGGCAACTCGTGGGGGAACGAGCCCATGTCGCAGGAGCCCTGCACGTTGTTCTGGCCGCGCAGCGGACTCACGCCCACGCCCTCGCGCCCGAGGTTGCCGGTCGCCATCGCGAGGTTCGCGATGCCCATCACCATCGTCGTGCCCTGGCTGTGCTCGGTCACGCCGAGGCCGTAGTAGATCGCACTGTTGGGGCCGGCGGCGTACAGGCGCGCCGCCTCGCGCACGAGGTGCGCGGGCACGCCGCTGATCGACTCCGTCGCCTCGGGCGAGTGCCGCGGGTCGGCGATGAACTCCTTCCACTGGGCGTACGAGTCCGTCTCGCAGCGCGATTCCGTGTAGTCGTGCTTTGCGAGGCCTTCCGTGACGACGACGTGCGCGAGCGCGTTGATGATCGCGACGTTCGTGCCCGGCCGCAGCTGCAGGTGATAGGCTGCCTCGATGTGCGGCGTCCGGACGAGGTCGATCGCGCGCGGGTCGATGACAATGAGCTTCGCGCCCTGGCGTAGCCGCCGCTTGAGCTGCGAGCCGAACACCGGGTGGCCGTCGGTCGGGTTCGCGCCGATCACGACGACGACGTCCGCCTTCTGCACGGACGTGAACGCCTGCGTGCCGGCGGATTCGCCGAGCGTGTGCTTGAGGCCGTAGCCGGTCGGCGAGTGGCAGACACGCGCGCAGGTGTCGACGTTGTTGGTCAGGAGCGCGGCGCGCACCAGCTTCTGGACGAGGTAGGTCTCCTCGTTGGTGCAACGCGAGGACGTGATGCCGCCGACGGAGTTCCGCCCGTACTTCTGCTGGATGCGGCGGAATTCGCGCGCGGTGTACTCGAAGGCCTCCTCCCAGCTCACCTCGCGCCACGGGTCCGTGATGCGCTCGCGGATCATGGGCTTGGTTACGCGATCCTGGTGCGTCGCGTAGCCGTAGGCGAAGCGGCCCTTGATGCAGGCATGGCCCTGGTTGGCGGCCCCGGCGCGATTCGGGACCATGCGCACGACCTGCTCTTCCTTGACCTCGGCCTTAAGCGAGCAGCCGACGCCGCAATAGCCGCAGGTCGTCGTGACTGCGCGCTCGGGCTGGCCGAGCGACGCGAGCGTCTTTTCGGTGAGCGCCGCGGTCGGGCAGGCCTCGACGCAGGCGCCGCAGGACACGCACTCGGAGGCGAGGAATGGCTGGTGCTCGCTGGCCGACACACGCGAGTCGAAGCCGCGACCCTCGATCGTGAGGGCGAGCGTGCTCTGCGTCTCGTCGCAGGCGCGCACGCAGCGCGAGCAGACGATGCACAGGTCCGGGTTGAAGTCGAAGTAGGGGTTGCTGACGTCCGGCGCCAGGCCGCGCTGCGTCCTGCCTGGTGCCCACCGGGAGTGCGCGACTCCCGTGACCTCGGCCGCGTCCTGCAGCTCGCAGTGCCCGTTCGCAGGGCAGTCGTCGCAATCGAGCGGGTGATCGGAGACGTACAGTTCGACGACGCCTCGCCGCAGCTGCTGCAGCT
Source organism: Steroidobacteraceae bacterium (assembly GCA_035557125.1). Taxonomy (GTDB): domain Bacteria; phylum Pseudomonadota; class Gammaproteobacteria; order Steroidobacterales; family Steroidobacteraceae; genus SCUD01. Next base: position 25,345 of record DATMEC010000108.1, on the reverse strand, counting down.
TGGGCGACTGCGTGCGGACCTTCATGTCCGGCGCGACCAGAGTCGTGCAGGATGCAGGAAAACCCTTGCGGCCTTCGACCTCGACGAGGCACAGGCGGCAGGATCCGAAGGCCTTCAGCGAATCGGTGGCGCAGAGTTTCGGGATCTCGGCATCCGCGAGTGCCGCCGCCCGCATGATCGAGGTGCCCGCAGGTACGGTGACGCTTGCGCCGTCGATTTCGAGCGTGACGGAGTCGGCCGACTTCGCCGGCGGCGTGCCGAGGTCACGATGGTCGATCGAGTACACCTAGCCTCCTCGCGTCCGCAGCCTGAAGTCTTCCGGGAAGTGCTTCATGGCGCTCTGCACGGGAAAGGGGGTCATGCCTCCGAGGCCGCACAGGGACGCATTCAGCATGGTATCGCAGAGCTCCTCGACCAGCACGAGCTGGCGTTCACGGTCCTCGCCGCGGCTGATCGCCGCCAGGGCCTCGGCTCCGCGGACCGAGCCGATCCGGCAGGGCGTGCACTTGCCGCAGGACTCGATCGCGCAGAACTCCATCGCGTAGCGCGCCATCTCGAGCATGTCCACGGTGTCGTCGAATGCGACGACTCCGCCGTGGCCGAGCAGGGCGCCGATCGCAGACAGGCCCTCGTACTCAAGCGGCGTGTCGAACTGCGAGGCAGGCAGGTAGGCGCCGAGCGGTCCGCCGATCTGCACGGCCCGTATGGGTCGCCCGCTCTGCGACCCGCCGCCGTAGTCCTCGAGGAGCTCGCGAACCGTGAGGCCGAAGGCGCGCTCAACGAGGCCGCCGCGGCGGATGTTGCCTGCGAGCTGCAGCGGCAACGTGCCGCGCGACTTCGCCTGGCCGTAGTCACGGTACGCTGCCGCGCCGCCGGCGAGGATCGTCGGGACGGTCGCAAGCGTGATGACGTTGTTGACAACGGTGGGCGCGCCGAACAGGCCCTTCTCGGCCGGCAGCGGCGGGCGGACGCGGACCTCCCCGCGGCGTCCCTCGAGGCTCTCGAGCATCGAGGTTTCCTCGCCGCAGATGTAGGCGCCGGCGCCGAGCCGCACCTCGATGTCGAAGCTGTTGCCGCTTCCCAACACGTCGTCACCGAGGAGGCCCGCCTCGCGCGCGGTCGAGAGTACCGAGGCCAGCACCTTGAACGCGTGCGGGTACTCGACGCGAAGGTAAATGAACCCGCGCGTCGCGCCGACCGCGAATCCAGCGATCGTCATGCCCTCCATCAGCGCGTACGGGTCGCCTTCCATCAGCATCCGGTCGGAGAACGTGCCCGAGTCGCCCTCGTCGGCGTTGCAGGTGACGTACTTCTGCCCCGCCGGCTGGCGCAGCACCGTCTGCCACTTGATGCCGGTGGGGAAAGCCGCGCCGCCGCGGCCGCGCAGGCCCGACTCCAATACTTCGTTGACCGTCGCTTCCGGCCCGAGTTCGAGCGCGCGCGCGAGCCCCTTGTAGCCGCCGGTTGCGCGGTAGGCCGCGAGGTCCAGCGGGTCGATGCGGCCGACGCGCGCGAAGGTCAGGCGCTGCTGAGTCGCGAGCCAGGGATGTTCCTCGATTGGCCCGATGCGCAGCCTATGCGCCGCGCCCTTCAGGAGACCCTTCGCGACGAGGTCCGGCACTTCGCGCTCGGTGACGGGACCGTAGGCGATGCGTCCCTCCGCACACTCGATTTCGACGAGTGGCTCGAGCCAGTACAGCCCGCGCGAGCCGTTGCGGCGGATCGTGAGGTCGACGCCCGCGGCCTTCGCTTCCGACTGCAGCTTGCGCGCGGTCGCTTGCGCGCCGACGGCGAGCGCGCCGGCATCGCGCGGAACCCAGGCCGTGACGCTCACGAATTCACCGCGTGCCCGCGTCGATGAGCGCGTCGAGGCTCTCCGGCGTCACGCGCCCCAGGACTTCACCGTCGAACATCGCCGCAGGGGAGCAGGCGCAAAGCCCGAGGCAGAACACCGCATCGAGCGTCACCTGCCCGTCCGCCGTCGTCTCGCCGAAGCCGATGCCGAACCGCTTCTGTGCGTGGCTCTCGATCGCGCGGCCGCCGGCCGCCTGGCAGGATTCCGCGCGGCAGATCTGCAGAACGTGTCGGCCCGGAGCCCGGGTGCGGAAGTGATGGTAGAAGGAAACGACGCCGTGGACCTCGGCACGCGACATGTTGAGCGTGCTCGCGATCACGGGCACGGCGCCCGACGGTATACAGCCGAAGTCGGCCTGCACGTCGTGCAGGATCTCGATCAGCGGGCCGTCGCGGTGGCGATGGCGCTCGACGATCGCGACGATGCGGGCCTCGGCGCTCATTGCAGCCGCTGGCGGTGTGCGTACACGTTGAAGCTGTGGCCGCGCAGGAAGCCGACGAGCAGGATGCCCGTCCGCTGTGCGAGGTCGATGGCGAGCGAGGAGGGCGCACCCACTGCCGCGACCACGGGGATGCCCGCCGCGGCCGCTTTCTGCAGGAGTTCGAAGCTTGCGCGCCCGGAAAGGAACAGCACGCTGTTCGACAGCGGCAGCTCGCCCGCGAGGAAGCGTGCGCCGACCAGCTTGTCGAGCGCGTTGTGACGCCCGACGTCCTCGCGCACGTCGAGGAGCTTGCCGCTTGCGTCGAACAGGCAGGAGGCGTGCAGGCCGCCGGTTTCGCGGAAGACGTCCTGGCCGGCGCGCGCCCGCTCGGAAAGGGACTCGATCAGCGAGGTAGACACCGTGAGCGAGTCATCGACGCTCGGCGAGCGCAGCATGCGCTCGACCGCGGCCAGCGAGGCGTTGCCGCAGACGCCGCAGCTCGAGGTCGTATAGAAGTTGCGTTGCAGCCGGTCAGGATCGTGCGCGGCGCCCTCGGCGAGCTGGATCCGCACGACGTTGCCAACCGGGCCGCAGATGCGGCTGTCGGCGACGTCTTCCCTCGAGCGTACGATGCCTTCGCCGTGCAGGAATCCGAGCGCGAGCTCGATGTCATGGCCGGGTGTGCGCATGGTGATCGACAACGAGGTCCCGGGCCCCGTCTCGCCGGCGAGGGCGATGCGGATCTCGAGCGGTTCCTCGACCACGACCAGGTCCTGGCGCGGCGTCAGGCGGTCGTCGCGCATCGCGTCGATCGAGACCTCGCGGACCGGGCTTTCCTCTCGCTGGGCGTTCATAAGTAAGCGATCAGTATGGCATTGACCCGTCGTCGAGTCTTATTGTACGATCGTTCAACTATGAACGCACGCATCCACGCCGACGGCACCGCCGCGCGCGATTTCCGCACCGAGGACGACTTCAGCCTACCTGGCTGGATGTACTGGGATCCGGAGTTCTTCGAGCTCGAGAAACAGGTCATTTTCAGGAAGTGCTGGCACCTCGTCGGCCACGTCAACGACGTGCCGGCGGTCGGCGACTACCTGACGTTCAAGTTCCTGAACGAATCCGTCCTGACCGTGCGCGGCGCCGATGGCCGCGTGCGCAGTTTCCACAACGTCTGCCGCCACCGCGCGGCACGCCTGGTGGACGGCGAGCAGGGCAACTGCGGCAAGCGCATCACCTGCCCGTACCACGCCTGGACTTATGCGACCGACGGGCGCCTCGTGGGTGTGCCGCTGCGCTCGAACTACCCGGGCCTCGACCCGGACCACTATGGCCTCGCCGAGGTCGAACAGGAAATCTGGCGCGGCTTCGTCTTCGTGCGCTTCGCGCCGGGCCTGCCGTCGGTCGCGGACCAGATGGCGCCGTACACCGCGGAACTCGCGGGCGCGCCGCTCGAGGACCTGAAGCCGCTCGGCCCGCCGCGCGTGCAGACCCGCCACGTCAACTGGAAGAACGTCGCGGACAACTACTCCGACGGGCTGCACATCCCCGTAGCGCACCCGGGACTCATGCGCATCTTCGGCAAGAGCTACGCCATCGAGGCGCGCGAGTGGGTGGACAAGATGTCCGGCCAGCTCGTGGAGCAGCCGTCGCCGCACGCATCCGAGCGCATGTACCAGAAGCTGATCCACGACATGGGGCTCGCCGACAATGCGAACTGGGCGTATTACAAGCTTTGGCCGAACGCGGCGATCGAGCTGTACCCGGACCAGATCGACTTCATGCAGTTCGTGCCGGTCTCGCCGACCGAGACCCAGCTCCGCTACATCAACTACGGGATCCCGGACGGACGGCGCGAGATGCGCGCCGCGCGCTACCTCAATTGGCGCATCAACCGGCTCGTGAACTTCGAGGACAAGCACCTGATCGAGCGCGTGCAGGCCGGCATGGCGTCCTCGAGCTACGCTGCCGGCCCGCTGGGCGAGGGCGAGGTGTGCCTGCGGAGCTTCGGGCGGCGCATGCGCGCGCTGTTCCCGGAGGCGCGCGAGGGTGCGCCGCCGCCGAAAGGCTGGAGCATCAACCGCAAGGCACCGCGACCGCAGTGAGCGTCGCGTCACGCCGACCTCGCTTCGAGCGCCAAGCCGCGGGCGACCGGCGCGAAGCGCTGGTGGATGCCGCGATCGAGAGCCTGAAGCGCTACGGGTACGAGGGCCTTTCCGTGCGCCGCATCGCGGCCGAGGCCGGCGTGTCCATCGGCCTCATCAATCACCACTTTCCGAACAAGGACACGCTGGTGGCCGAGAGCTACCGGACGTTCAGCCGCCGGCTCGCTGCCGACTTCGAGAAGGCCGTTGCCTTGGCGGGCAAGGACCCGCGCGCGCGGCTGCGGGCATACTTCAATGCTTTCTTCTCGGGCCCGAACCTTGACCCGCAGGTGCTGACGGCGTGGGTCGTGTACTGGAGCCTGGTGCAGGTATCGCCCGAGATGCGCACCGTGCGCGACGAGGAAGGCAAGGGCTACAGCCAGGTGCTCGGGCAGCTCGTGTCTGATTTCGCGAAGTCCCGCGGCGGCGCACCCGTCGACGTCGGTCTCATCGTGACCGGGCTCACCGCGCTCCTCGACGGCCTGTGGCTGCAGCTCTGCCTCGATCCCACGAGTATCCGCCCGAAGGACGCCGCCACGCTCTGCAACGATTGGGTCGACCGCGTGGTCGGGTCTAGAAAAGCCCCGTAATCTTCCCGTCGTCCGTGACGTCGATGTTGTTCGCCGCCGGGGTGACCGGCAGGCCCGGCATGGTCATGATGTCGCCGCAGATCATCACGACGAACTCCGCGCCGGCCGCGAGGCGCACTTCCCGGATGTTCACCACGTGCCCGTGCGGCGCGCCGCGCAGCTTCGGGTCGGTCGAGAACGAGTACTGGGTCTTTGCCACGCAGATCGGGTAGTGGCCGTAGCCCGACTCCTGGAGCTGCTTGATCTGGCCGCGCACCTTGCTGTCCGCCGTGATCTCGGCGGCCCCATAGATCTTCGTCGCGACGGCTTTCATCTTGTCCCAGAGCGTGTCCTTGTCGGCGTACACGAACTTGAAGTAATTCGCATGGCTGCAGAGCTCGACGACGTCCTTCGCGACGTCCAGGGCGCCCTTGCCGCCCTCGGCATAGTGCCTGGCGACGATGACCTTGACGCCGTGGTGCGTTGCACGCTCCTGCAGCCAGGCGAGCTCCGCATCGCTGTCCTCGGCGCGGTGGTTGATCGCGACGAGGCACGGCAGGCCGAACACGTCCCTCACGTTGTCGATGTGACGGTCGAGGTTCGCGATGCCGGCCTGCAGCGCCTTTAGGTTCTCCTTGCCGAGATCCGGCACTTCTACGCCGCCGTGGTATTTGATCGCCCGGACCGTCGCGACGATCACGGCCGCGTCCGGCTTCAGCCCCGCCTTGCGGCACTTGATGTCCACAAACTTCTCGGCGCCGAGGTCGGCGCCGAAGCCGCCTTCCGTGATGACGTAGTCAGCGAGCTTGAGCGCCGTCTTCGTGGCCATGACCGAATTGCAACCGTGCGCAATGTTCGCGAACGGCCCGCCGTGGATGAAGGCCGGGTTGTTCTCGAGGGTCTGCACCAGGTTTGGGGCGAGCGCGTCCTTCAAGAGCGCCGCCATCGCGCCATGCGCCTTGATGTCGCGCGCAAGAATTGGTTTGTGATCACGCGTGTAGCCGATGACGATCTTGCCGAGGCGCTCCTTGAGGTCCTTGAGGCTGGTGGCGAGGCAGAAGATCGCCATGACTTCCGAGGCGACGACGATATCGAAGCCGTCCTGGCGCGGATAGCCATTGCCCGGGCCGCCGAGACCGACCGTGATGTCGCGCAGCGCGCGGTCGTTGCAGTCGACGACCCGGCGCCAGGTGATGCGCCGCACGTCGAAGCCGCAGGCGTTGCCGTGGTGAATGTGGTTGTCGATCATCGCCGCGAGCAGGTTGTTCGCGAGCGCAATCGCCGAGAAGTCGCCGGTGAAGTGGAGGTTGATGTCCTCCATCGGCACGACCTGGGCGTAACCGCCGCCAGCCGCGCCGCCCTTCATGCCAAACACGGGGCCGAGCGCCGGTTCGCGGAGGCAAATGATCGCGTTCTTGCCGATGCGGTTCAGCGCATCGCCGAGCCCGACCGTCATGGTCGTCTTGCCTTCACCCGCCGGGGTGGGGGAGATGGCCGTGACGAGGATCAGCTTGCCGTTTTTCTTGCCCTCGAGGTGCGTGCAGTAGTCGAGGGAAACCTTGGCCTTGTAGTGGCCGAACGGCGAGAGATGCTCCTCAGGGATGCCGAGCCGCTCCTTCGCGAGCGGGACGATCGGCTTCATCTTGGCTTGCTGGGCGATCTCGATGTTGCTGAGGGGCTTGGTTCCCTTGGACGGCGGCATGGTTCTGCGGCTCCGGCTTCAAAAATTGCTGCGTAGGATGCCTGTAGAGGGGGCGGTTGTCATTTCGGCCAGGCGTTCGACGTTCCGCGCCGTTCTACAAGGCGATATGACATAGCCGGCGGTTAAACCACGGCGGGAGACCGCCAGACAAGGACTTACGTCCGGACGGGTGATTAGGCGGCCGAAATGACGTAAAACATCACGTCACATTCACACCCAATAGTAGTTAGGCATCACGTGCGTCTATGGACCATTCATCCGCGTTATCTCGATTCGCAGGGTCTAGTTGCTCTGTGGAGAGAGGCATTGTTGGCCCGCGCAGTGTTGCGCGGACAAACTCGAGGCTATCGCCACCATCCACAGCTCGCTCGCTTTCGCAAGCATCGGCAGCCCCGATATGCAATCAATGCTTACCTTGCGGCAGTTCATGCGGAGGCAAGAGAGCGCGGCTTTTCATTTGATGCCAGCAAAATTGGGCCACTACGCTCGATCGCCAGAATCCCTACGACGAGAGCCCAGATCACATATGAATGGCGACATCTACTGCAGAAGCTCATTGTCCGTAATCCGGCGTTGCACCGACAATCGCGCAACGTCACCGTTCCGCAATGCCATCCGCTGTTCAACCCAAGAAGAGGGTCACTCGAATCATGGGAGCGCGTAGGTCGTGACGCCTAACTATGCGTTGGAGCGGTCCGTGACAGGCTCGAGCGAGCGCGCCTCAGGCGCGCAGACTATTATCGCGCCTGCGGCGCGCCGGCCGGGCGGCGCCCGGCCCGCTCAACGCGAACGTTAGGCATCAAATAGAAGACCAGTCGTGATTGACGTCGTCACATTCTTTGGCGTTCTCTCGGCTGCTTTATTCGCGGGAGCTGCACTTTATATCAATGTAGCTGAGCATCCTGCGCGCATGGGACTGGATACGCGTGCGGCCGCCTTGCAGTGGGAACGCAGTTACAAGCGTGCCACCTGGATGCAGGCGCCCTTGGCCATCATTAGCCTCATATGCGGCGCAGCATTGTCGTTCCTTGGCGCCGGGGTAGGTTGGCTCCTTGCCGGGACTCTGCTCGGTGCAGTAGTACCGTTCACTCTCATTGGTATCAGGGCCACGAACAACAAGTTGCTCGAACGGGGGCGCGATCTTTCCAGCCCGGAGACTCGCAACTTACTGGTCCGCTGGGGCCGGCTTCATGCCATTCGCACGGCCTTAAGTCTGGTCGGCACAATCCTTTACTTGTCATTACTGCTTGACGCCTGACTATGCGTTGGAGCGGTCCGTGACGGGATTCAGCGAGTGCGCCGCAGGCGCGCAGAAGATTATCGCGCCTGCGGCGCGCTGGCCGGACTGCGCCCGGCCCGCTCAACGCGAACGTTAGGACTCGCGCGGGCCCACACACTCCAGAACTTATGTTTGACCACGTCAAATTCGGAGTCAGCGACTATGCAGCGAGCAAAGCGTTCTTCCTCAAGGCGCTCGAACCGCTCGGAGTAGCTGTTGTCTCGGAGGGACCGCCGACGTACGGTGTCGAACTTAGCTCAAAGGGTAAAGCTTCATTGTGCCTGCACCAAACCGAGGAGAAGCCGGCGCATCTTCACCTGGCGTTCACGGCCGAGAATCGCCAGCAAGTCGCAGCTTTCTACCGTGCGGCTCTGGAGGCGGGTGGCAAGGACAATGGTGCGCCTGGACTGCGCCCGCACTACCACGCGAACTACTATTCAGCTTTCGTCATTAGTCCTGAGGGGCATAACATCGAAGTGGTTTGCCACGAACCCGAGGCCTGACGACTAACCGCCACATACTCGTCGATTGAAGGACAACCTGAATGCTGGTAACTACCACGCCAACCATCGAGGGGAAGAAGATAGTCAAATACTGTGGCGTGATCGCCGGTGAGGCCATTTTGGGCGCCAACGTGTTCAAGGATCTTTTCGCAAGCGTCAGGGACATTGTCGGTGGCCGGTCAGCCACCTATGAAAAAGAACTGCAGCGAGCACGGGAAATCGCACTCGCGGAACTACAGGAACGCGCCGGTCAGCTGGGAGCGAATGCCGTTTTAGGCGTCGACCTTGACTACGAAGTGCTTGGCGCGGGCAACAGCATGTTGATGGTATCCGCAAGCGGTACGGCCGTCGTCGTCGAGTAGTGATGCCTGGACACAACATCTTCGCAACCAAGTTCGCAAAGGTGTATCCGCTCTACGTTCAAAAAGCGGAACGTAAAGGTCGTAGCAGGGAAGAGGTTGACCAGATCATCTGCTGGTTGACTGGCTACAGCCGGGCAAATTTGCAACGGCAGATCGACCAGGGCAACGATTTCGAAACTTTCTTTGCCCGGGCGCCGGCCATACATCCAAACAGTCCGCTCATCAAAGGCGTCGTGTGTGGTGTTCGGGTGGAAGAAATTGAAGACCCGCTGATGCGGAAGATTCGCTATCTGGACAAGCTGATTGACGAGCTCGCCAAGGGTAAAGCGATGGAGAAGATTCTGCGTCAATGAATCGATATGGTAGTAGCGAGCGCCGTGACCGGCCGACCTCGCCGGGAATACTGCTCGACACGAGTGTCGAGTAACCATGCGCTTGCTCGCCTGGATTCAAAAGCAGGGCGCCTGGCGGCGGCAGCATGTGGCTGCCTTTCGTGAAGTCAGTGTAGTTCAGGCGGACGGACTCACGCGGTTCCAGCATCTGTGCATGTCCGCAATCGCTCCGTACGTGCCGTCGGCACATTTTCGTCGGGTGACATGTGAAGACGGGGATTATCTTGTGGCGCCTTTCGGGCCCAGGAACGTCAAGATCTTCATTTACCCCAACGAAGCGGGACTCTGGGGGCCCGGCACGGAATTGCCACTCGAGGAATGGAGCTACAAGCTCCCAAGCGACCTCATCGAAAGCCTGGTCAGGGAATGCGCGTCGCGCGTCACCTGACGATAGATAGATGGAGCAGGTAGCTGATGGCCAAAGCTGATTCCAAGATTCGTTTCCAAGCGAAACTCAATCGGCCCAAAGCGACCTCCACGAAGGCTGTTTCATGGACTTTCCTGACGCTGCCGAAGACCGCGAGCGCAAAGCTTCCGTCGCGTGGCATGGCGTCGGTCGAAGGCACGATCAATGGCCAGCACTTCCGCGCCACGCTCAAACCGGACGGCAACAGGAGCCACTGGCTCAAGGTGAGCCGGAAGTTGCGCGAAGCCGCGGGTGCGGAGGCCGGCGACGTCGTCACGTTGGAGATGGCGGCCACGGAAAAGGAACCGGAACCGCGGATGCCGTCAGACTTGCGCAAGGCCCTCGCTGCCGCCCCGAAGGCGCGTGCGGTGTGGAAGGACATCACGCCCATTGCGCGCAGGGACTGGATCCAGTGGATCGTCTCCGCCAAGCGCCCGGAGACTCGGGCGCGTCGGGTCGACAATGCCTGCTCGATGCTTGCGGGCGGGAAGAGACGCATCTGCTGCTTCGATCGCTCGGGTTTCTACAGCAAGGAAATGAGCGCCCCTGAGGCGGCGAGCTAGCCGCCCGAAACAACTGTCGTCAGGACCATCCCGAGGAGCACGGCGGCGATTCCGCCCCATTGCAGCCTCGACGGCCGCTCCTTGAGCACGGCCCAGGCGAACGCGATCGTCACGACGGGGTAGGCACCGGCGAGCGGCGTCACCAGCGACGCGGGCCCGTGCTTGTAGGCAATCGCGACGAGGAGGCTCCCGAGCGCCATGGTCGACATGGGACCGACGGAGCGCAGCCATTCCGCGCGCGAACCGCTTCGCGCGGCACCCTTCAGCACCCCGTAAGTGCCGAGTGTCAGCAGGCCGCCGATAGCAATGAACAAGGCGAGGTTCGCCTCGTGCGCGCCGGGGAAACCATACGAATAGCGAATCAGCGTGCCGCTCACGCCCCAGATGACGAGCGCCGCGCCGGCAAGGAACTTCCACCGCTTATCCGTTGCGGAATTCGAATCCGCCGGCGACCAGGCGAGCGCCAGGCAACCGAGCAGCACGGCGCCGACACCGAGTCCTTGCGCGATCGTCAGGTCTTCACCGAGGAACGCGCGGGCGAAGAAGACCGTGAGTGCGGGATAGGCCGCGGACAGCGTGCCGACGATGGAGATGGGCCCATAGGACAGCGACTGGTAGTAGAAGATCCACGCGATGCCGTCGAGGACGTAGGCGAGCAATCCCCAGAGGGCGAACTCCCGGCTCTCCGGTGCGAACGCGGGTGGCACGTCATGGAACGCCCAGAAGGCGACATTGACGACCGCGTTGGCGACTGCGTAGTAGAGGCAGAAACTCGCGGCCGACACTTCGCCGATGTATTTCTTGACGAGGCCCTGGGCAAAGCCCCATGCGAACAGCGCGCCCAGTGTCGGCGCGAGCCAGGGCAGTTGCCCCAGGTCAGCGGGATTCATGCTGCTTCAGTTCGACAGCGTGCCCGCGAGCGCAGCGCCGCCGCCCGGCGTCTTGGCCACGCGGCCGCCGATCATCACGAACTCGACGCGCTCGAGTGCTTTCATGTCGTCGAGCGGATTGCCGGTGACGGCGACGAGGTCCGCGAGCTTGCCGGCTTCGACGGTACCCAGCCGGTCGTCCCAGCGCAGAAGCTCCGCGCCGACGCGCGTGCCGGCCTGGATCGCCTGCATCGGCGTGAAGCCGGCCTCGACGAGGACGGCCATCTCGCGCACGAACACGACCGGGTCGGTCATGTATCCGCCGAGATCCACGCCGACGGCGACCTTCACGCCCTGCTTGTGGGCGCGTCCGATGGCCGCGAGGAACTTGCCGCGCTGGTGGGTGGCGTAGTCGTCCTGCTTGTCCTGGGCGCGCAGCTTGTCGCCCTCCGTGTAGTAGTCGCCGACATAGATGGTCGGCACGAGGAAGGTTCCCTTGGCGGCCATCATCTGGATACCTTCGTCGTCGATGAAAGTGCCATGCTCGATCGAACGTACTCCCGCGGCGACCGCTTGCTTGATGCCATCGGCCGCGTGCGCGTGTGCGGCGACCGGTACATTGTGCCGGTCCGCCTCGGACACCGCGGCCTCGAGTTCCTCCGGGCTGAACGCGACGTTGCGCGGATCGTCGCCGACTGATTGGTAGGCGCCGGTGACCAGCAGCTTGATCCAGTCGGAGCCGTACTTGATCTCCTGGCGGATCGCCTTGCGGATCTCTTCCGGGCCGTCTGCGACCAGCCCGTCCGCAATCACGTTCTGCTCGGGCGAGAAATAGTTCACGTCGCCCCCGCCGCCGGTGATCGAGATGTAGTGGCCGGCGCCCGTCAGGCGGGGCGCGATGAAGATACGGTCGTCGACCGTCTTGCGGATGTCCTGGTTGGCGTAATGGACGTCCGCGTCGCCCATCACCCGGACGGTCGTCCATCCCGCGAGCAGCTGCCGCTGGAGCGCGGCGAGCCCCATCAGCGCCTTGTACGCCGAAGACGCCTGGAGGTGCGCATTCTGGTAGTCGTCGCCGTACATCAGCGGATGTTCGTGGCAATTGATGAAGCCCGGCATCAGCGTCCGGCCCGGCAGCTCGATCACCTTCGCGCCGGCGGGAATGGCCGACCGGTCACCGACGGCGACGATGCGCTCGCCGTCAACGACGACGACCGTACCGGTGCGCGCACGATCGCCGACGCCGTCGATCACGCGGTCCGCGACGATGGCGATCGGCTCGCCCAATGCCTGCCCGCAGGTGAGGAGGGCGGTGATTGCCAGGATCACGGCGTTGCGCATTGAAGGCTCCAGATTGCTGCCTGTTCGGTGCGTCATCATAATCACGGCAAGGGGGGATTCGTGGTCGATCTTGCTCGCTTGCGGCGCGACCGGCTTGGCAAGGTGCAGCGCGAAATGGCTGCGCGGGATCTCGGCGCGCTCGTCCTGACCGACATCGTCAATATCCGCTATTGCACGGGCGTCGCCGTCATGCCGCTGTGGACGGCCGTCAACCTCGCGCACTACGTCGTCGTCCCGGTCGAGGGCGACCCCGTCATTTTCGAGTACGGCGGCGCCGAGTTCCGGCAGCGGGCTTTCTGGCCGGACGTGCGGCCCTCGATGTTCTGGCAGGCGCGCGTGACCGATGCCGACTCGCCGGGAAAGGCAGCGGCCTGGGCGCGACAGATCAAGGGCGTGCTCGAAGAGCGTGGGCTCGAGGATTCGCGGGTCGGCATCGACGTGCTCGACTACAACGGTTTCACGTCGCTGCAGGCATTGGGCCTGAAGTTGGCGGACTCCGATCGGGCGATGTCGGCGGCACGGATCATCAAGTTGCCGGACGAGATCGAGCTGATGCGGCAGTCCTGCGCCATCGCCGAGGCGGCGCTCCGCGACATGGAAGAGGCGATCCGGCCCGGGATTTCCGAGAACGAGCTGCTGGCCACCTTCTGGCACCGCGTACTCGCACTCGGCGGCGAGCATTGCTTCACGCGCCTGATTGTCTCGGGCCACAAGACGAATCCCTGGTTTCACGAGGCGGACGGCAAGTTGGTCGACCCGGGCGACCTCGTCGCCATCGACACGGACATGATCGGCCCGGAGAGCTATGTCGCCGACTTCTCCCGGACCTTCCTGTGCGGCGAGAAAGCGAGCGCGGCCCAGAAGGAAGCCTACACGGTGGCCCACGACTTCGTTCAGGGCTGCGTGGAGCTGATCAAGCCGGGCCTGGCATTCTCCGATTTCGTGGCGCGCTGTCCGCCGCTGCCGTCAGCCTATCGCGAGCAGGCCTACGGCGTGATCGTGCACGGCATCGGCACGGACGATGAATCCCCGAACGTGCCGCGGCCGGGCGATCCGTATACGGAAATGCCGGAAGGCGAGTTCCGGGAGAACATGGTGCTGGCCGTCGAGTGCTACGCTGGCAAGGTCGGCGCACGCGACGGCGTGAAGCTGGAAGACGAGGTCTGGGTTTCCGCGGGCGGGCCGGTCGTGTTGTCGCAATACCCATACGAGCAGAAGCTACTCGGGTCGTGAGAGGAGCCAAACGTGTCCGCCGCCGAATCACCTCGACTCCCGTTGCCGCCCTTCGATCCGCAGACGGCCGCGCAGAAGGTGCGCATGGCGGAAGATGCCTGGAACACGCGCGACCCCGTGCGCGTCGCACTTGCTTACACGCCCGACAGCGCATGGCGCAATCGGTCGAAGTTCCTCACAGGACGCGAGTCTATCCAGCCGCCCGGCCGCAGGCCGGACGACCACCCGGGTCTCTCGGACCTCGGCCTGTGACTGGGGGCGTCTTGTCGATTGCGACAGCCACCCTTGCGCTCGCCCTCGCGTCCACGTCTTTCGCCGAAGACGCCCGCTATGGCCCGGCCGATCCGGTCGCGCAGGATCCAGGTCAGCTCGACCCAAAGCGGCCCGTCGAGAAGGAGCTCGAGGCGAGCGTGCCCGACGGGTTCTCGGCCGTCGCGGTCGGTGACTTGATCATTTCGCGTCCAGTATCGCAGCACGCAAAACGCCTTCCGGCATTCGGCGCCGTGCTGGAGATTCTGCGCGGCTCCGACGTCGCATTCGGCAACCTCGAGACGACGATCTTCGACCCGCGGCGGTTCGAAGGCGCGCCGTATGCCTGGGACGGTGACTGGACCAACGCATCCGTACCGGAAGTTGCGGGCGACCTCAAGGCGATGGGTTTCGACATCGTCGGCCGCGCCAACAACCACAGCCAGGACTGGGGACTCGACGGGATGCGCGAAACCGCGCGATGGCTCGACGAGGCCGGCATCCCGCATGCCGGCGCGGGCGACTCGCATCGCATGGCGCGCGCACCGGCCTACTTCGAAAGCGCGCAGGGCCGCGTCGCCGTGGTGTCGTTCGCCTCGACGTTCCGGCCGACGAGCGAGTCTCTGCCGCCGGCAAGGTACGCGCCGGGTCGCCCTGGGTTGAGCGCGTTGCACGTGCAGGAGACGGCTAAAGTGCCGCGCTCCACCGTCGAAGCATTGGCGAAGATCCAGTGTTCCCTGTACGGCACGAAGTGCAAAGAAGTTCCTCGTGAAGGGCACTTCTTCGGCAGGGCCTATCGCCAGGCTGACAGCTTCTCGTACGAACATGCGATGGATCCCGGCGACGTCGCGGAGATCCACGCCGCCATCCGCTCGGCCCAGCTGAATGCCGATTTCGTCATCGCGGCCATCCACTCGCACGAGTGCTCCGCCGCCTGCGACGACGACAACGCGCCGCGCGGAGCGGCCAACTTCCTCAAGGAGCTCGCGCGGGGCGCCATTGACTCTGGTGCGGACATGTTCGTGACCACCGGCAACCACAACCTCGGCCCGATCGAGATCTACGACTCGCCCGCACGCGGCAAGCGGCCGATCTTCTACGGCCTTGGCAACTTCTTCTGGAGCGACATCCAGGATCTGCTGCCGGCCGACCTGTATTCGCGGAACAGGGCGCTGCTGGAGACGGTCTGGAAGCACCCGGAAAAGGCAACCGCGTACGACCTGACGGCGCCGCTCAACCAGCAGTATTTTGCCCACGCGTACACGTTCCAGGGCGTCGTTGCGCAGGCCCGGTTCCAGGGCAACGAGTTGGCGGAAATCGTCCTGCACCCGGTGGAGCTCGGTTATGGCGACAGGCTGACGACGAGCGGCATTCCACGCCTGGTGGCGCACGAAACGGCGGCGAGGGAAGTCATCGACCAGATCGTCAAGCAGACAGCACAGTTCGGCCTTCCAGCCCTCGAGATCAGCTTTTCCGGCAACCGCGGCATCGTCGTCTCGGGCGACTGAGATGACCGACTGGCTGCACGCCGAGTATCGCGACTTCCACGAGGTGCCTCGCGCACTGCTGTGCACGGGCCGTCGCGGCACGTACTTTTTTCTCTCGCGCGCCGACAACGCCCGCGGCACCTGGTCCGATGCCTACGAGGTGTATCGCATCCGGCCTATGGGCGAGGGCGACGCCTGCCTGTCCTGGTTCGGGCTCGAGACGCGGGCCCTCGAACGGCTCGCGGACATCCCGGTCCGGGACTTCCCGTTTGACGTGGGCTCGCGCGCATTCCTTCCCTATGATCCGATCGCCTCTATGCTCGGGGAATGACGACGTTTGTTGCACTGCTCCGCGGCGTGAACCTCGCGACGACCTTGAAGCTCCTTGCGCTCGCGGAGAAAGCCCGATGAACCAGTCGAACGCCCACGTACCCTATGCGCTCGCCATCGTCGCAGGCGCGGTTCTTTGGGCGGTCGGCTCGGCGGTGACGGACCGGCGCGAGGCCTGGGACGCGGGCTCGTACTGGACGATCTTCTACCCGGCCGCAATCGCCATTTGCGGTTTTCTAGGCTACGTGTTTCCGGAGCGGCCGTGGCGCTGGTGCATCGCGCTTTTCACGGCGCAATTCGTGACCATGGCAGTGCTCTCGGGCGAGATCGGCAACCTCGCCCCGCTCGGGCTGGTCATGTTCGGGATCCTGTCGTTGCCCGCGATCGGCGTGGCGAAGGTCACGTCCGGTGTGAGCCGCAAGCGCGATGCGTGAGCACGTACCGATTCGCGGGTTCGCCTTGGCGGCGCTGGCGTTCGCGGCGATCGCCGGCGCGCGTGCTGCGCCGTCCGTGCCGGAAGCCGCCGTCGACGCTCAGTTTTCCGCGTGGAACACGGAAACGCCCGGCTGCGCCGTCGGCGTCGCAGTGCAAGGCAGCATCGTGCTGGAGAAAGCCTACGGCATGGCGGATCTCGAGCACGGCGTGCCGAACCGGCCGGACACGATCTTCGAGGCCGGCTCGGTCTCCAAGCAGTTCACGGCGGCGGCGGTCCTGCTGCTGGCGCGAGAGCGCAAGTTGTCGCTCGACGATCCGGTGCGCAGGTACATCCCGGAGCTGCCGGAGTACTCGGCGCCGATCACCATACGCCAGATGCTGCATCACACCAGCGGCCTGCGCGACTGGGGCAGCGTCGAATCGATCGCAGGCTGGCCGCGCGGCACGCGCGTTTACACCCATGCCCACGTGCTCGACATCCTGGCGCGGCAGCGGCACCTCAATTTCGCGTCCGGCACGCATTGGTCCTACAGTAATTCCGGGTACAACCTGTCGGTGATCCTCGTGTCGCGCGTCGCGGGCGAGCCCTTCGCCGAGTTCACCCGCAAGCGCATCTTCGAGCCGCTCGGAATGACGCGCACTTCCTGGCGCGACGACTTCACCCGCGTCGTGAAAGACCGGGCCGTCGCATACGCGGAGACGAACGGAAAGTACGCGCAGGACATGCCATTCGAAAATGTCCACGGCAACGGCGGCCTGCTCACCACCGTCGGTGACCTGTTGCGCTGGAACGAGAACTTCGTGGCGCCGAAAGTCGGCGACGCCGAATTCATCCACCTGATGCAGACACCGGGGACGCTGGGGACCGGCCGCGAGACGGGCTACGCCTATGGCGTTGCAGTTGCGAGCTACAAGGGCCTCGCCGAGTTCAGGCACAGCGGCACGACCGGCAGCTATCGCGCCTACCTTGCCCGGTTCCCGGAGCAACGTTTGTCTGTCGCCGTGCTGTGCAATGCCGGAAACAGCATGCCGCGACAGGCCTTGCACGCCGTCGCCGACCTCTATCTCGGGGACGCGCTGAAGCCGGATGGGCCGCCGGAGTCGGCAGAGTTGTCGGCTGCCGAACTTGACCGGTTCACGGGCCTCTACCGGAACGAGATTCGCGGCGACACGTTCCGGGTCGTGCGCGACGGCGATGTACTGCGGCTCGGCGACGGCACGCGACTGATCGCCGTGTCGCCGCGGCGGCTCATCGACGGGGATGAGCTGGTCATCGAGGTCGCGGAATCCGGCAGCGGCACCATGTACGATGGGAGCGGCTCGGAAATCCCGATCCAGCGCGTGACAGAAATGCGGCCGACCGTCGAGGAGCTGGCTGAGTACGCCGGCGAGTACGAGTCCGACGAGGCCGGAGCCGGTTTCACGGTTCGATTGCAGGGTGAATCGCTCGAAATGACGCGCCAGCCGGACGGTGTCTTCACGTTGACGCCGCTCTATGCCGACGCCTTCGACGGAGAGCCCGGCACGATCGTCTTCCGGCGCGACGGCGACCGCATCGTTTCACTCAGCGTGGTGCAGGACCGCATCTGGAACCTGCAGTTTCGGCGTATCCCACCCGGCGGCGAGGCAAAGCGGGTCCTGGTCTACGGAGACTCCAACACCTGGGGCTGGATCCCGGTGGAGCGAGGCTTTCCGACGACCCGCTATGGGAAGGACCAGCGTTGGCCCGGCGTCGCGCAGTCAGCACTCGGCAGCGGCTACGAGATTGTCGAAGAGGGACTCAGCGGGCGCACCACGGTCCTTGCCGACCTTGCCGTGCCGGAATTGAGCGGGGCCGGGCTGGACGGCAGCGCCTACCTGCCCGCGGCGGTCGCGTCGCACCTGCCACTCGACCTCGTCGTTATCATGCTGGGGACCAACGACCTGCAGGCGAGATTCGACCGCACGCCCGACGAAATCGCGCAGGGCGTGAAGATGCTCGTCGCAAGCGTCCGCGCGATGGGCGACGCGGCATGGACGGACTACGCGGCGCCGAAAGTCCTCGTTGTGGCGCCGCCGCCTCTCGTCGAGACCGATCGGTTCCCGTCCGAAGTCTTTGCCGGCGGAGTCGCCAAGTCGCTTGTGCTTGCCGAGCTCTATCAGCAGATCGCCGTTGCGTCCGGCGCGGAGTTCCTGGACGCGGGCGCCGTCACGCACGCGGACGGCGTGGACGGCCTGCACCTCAGCGCGGATGCACACCGAGCGCTCGGGCTTGCAGTCGCCAACAAAATTCGTGAGATTCTCAGGTAGGTCCGCGTGACTCGCTCATTCCTGTCGTATGCCTGGGCGAGCCCGAACAGCCTCATCGGCCTCGCGATCGGTGGCGCGATGATCCTGCTCGGCGGGCAGCCGCGCCGCATTGCCGGCGTGCTCGAGGTCGCGGGCGGTTTCGTCGGGACCCTGCTCGGCGAGAAGCGAATCGCACTGCCCTGGCGCGCCATCACGCTCGGCCACGTGATCCTCGGCATCGACGGGGCCGCGCTCGAGCATTCCCGCGCGCACGAGCACGTGCACGTGCGCCAGTACGAGGAGTGGGGGCCGTTCTTCCTCCCGGCCTATGTCGCATCCAGCCTCTGGCAGCTCGCCTGCGGCCGGCGCTGCTACCGCGACAACTGGTTCGAGCGACAGGCCAATGAGCGCTCCTGAGTCTTTGGGAACCGGGATCACCGGGCGCCGGTCGAATGGCGCATGAAAACCGCAATCCGTCTCGTATTTT
Source organism: Steroidobacteraceae bacterium (assembly GCA_035557125.1). GTDB lineage: Bacteria > Pseudomonadota > Gammaproteobacteria > Steroidobacterales > Steroidobacteraceae > SCUD01. The sequence goes on along the minus strand of DATMEC010000108.1, from coordinate 6,450 downwards.
TCGCCGCCCTTTCTTTCGCAGCCGCAGTGCCGCAGGCGGCGGAACCGGTCGAGGGCAAGGACTATTTCCTCATCAGTCCGGCGGTGCCGACGTCGGATGCCTCGAAAGTCGTCGTCACCGAGTATTTCTCGTACCAGTGCCCGCACTGCTTTACGTTTGCGAAGCCCTTCGCCGCCTGGTCGGCGGGATTGCCCAAGGACGTGAAGGCGGATCGCGCAGCCGTTTCCATCGGGCACGCGACCTGGGTGGCGGCAGGGCAGGCGTTCTATGCGTTGACAGCCATGAAGGCGGTGCCGGCGATCGACGACGCTTTCTTCGGCGCGATCCACCGCGAACGCCGGAAGCTCAACGACGAGGTGGCGATCGCCGCCTGGGTAGCGGGACAGGGCATCGACCGCGCGGCGTTCGAGAAGGCCTATCGCTCGTTCAGCGTCCAGCTGCAGACGAAGCGTGCGGAGGACCAGTCGAGAAAAGTGCGCCTGCCGAGCGTCCCGTCGCTCGTCGTCGACGGACGGTATCTCGTGCCGATCGTGGGCGACGGTGACTTCCGCGACCAGCTCGCGCTCGTGAATGCGCTCATAGAGCGCGCGCGGCGCGAACGTCCGCCGACGCAGGCCATGTCGCGCTAGTCAGGGCATCAGGTCCCGCAGCCGGAACCAGGTCATCGCCAGCACCAGCGTCGGGCGGCGCAGTAGCCTGCCGCCCGGGAAATCCGGGTGCTTGAGGCGCTCGAAGATGTCGAAGCGCTCGGCCTGGCCGGCGATCGCCTCGGCGACGATCCTGCCCGCGATCGTGGCCGCGACCATGCCGTGGCCGGAATAGCCCTGCAGGAAGTACACGTTCGGCTCAAGCCGGCCGAAGTTCGGCGCGCGGCTCATCGAAATGTCGATCAGGCCGCCCCAGGCGTAGTCGATCTCCGTGTCGGCCAGCTGCGGGAACACGTTCAGCATGCGCTTGCGCGTCGCGCGCGCCGTGCCGAGCGGGTCGAGCCCGGAATAGCTGACGCGCCCGCCGAACAGCAGGCGGTGGTCCGACGACAACCGGAAGTAGTCGATGATCCAGTTGAGGTCGGCGACCGCGATGTTGTCCTTCAGGAGCGCGCTTGCGCGCGCGGCGCCGAGCGGCTTGGTGGCGACGATGTAGGACGCGACGCCGATGAGCTTGTTCGCGAGCCGCGCGGACAGGTCCACGTGACCGACATTGGCGCAAAGCGCGACGAACTTGGCGCGCACCGAGCCATTCGATGTACGCACCGTGACGGTCGAGCCGTGCTCGATCTTCGTGACGCGGCTGTTCTCGAAGATGCGGGCGCCCGCCGCGACCGCGACCTGGCCGACGCCGATGGTGTAGCGCAGCGGATGCAGGTGGCCTGCGCCGGAGTCGAGCAGGCCCGCGACGTAGCGCTCGCTCGCGACCCACCGGCGGACTTCTTCCCGCTCCATGAAGCGCAGCTTGCCGTAGCCGTAGTCGCCTTCCTGCTCGCGCTGCCACTCGAGCAGCTCCTCGCGCTGGCGCGGCTTGATGCCGACGTGCATGTGGCCCCAGGCGAGGTCGCAGTCGATGCGGTTCTGCTCGATCAGCTCGCGCGTGAGCTCGACGCCCTCGACGCTGAAGTCCCAGAGGCGCTTCGCATCGGCCGGGCCGAGCTGCGCGGCGAGCTTCGCCATGCCGCAGGCCCAGCCCGGGATGAGCTGGCCGCCCGAGCGGCCCGAGGCGCCGTAGCCGACGCGCTCGGCCTCGAGCAGCACGACCTTGTAGCCGCGCCGGGCGAGGTGGAGCGCGGTCGAGCAGCCCGAGAGGCCCGCACCGACGATGCAGACGTCGGCCTCGACGTCGCCCTCGAGCGGCGGCACTGGCAGCCCGCGCCCTGCGGTCGCCTCGTACCAACTGTCGGCGGGACGCAGGCTCATACCTGCTCCAGGTAGAAGGCGTAGTCGAGCGCGGTCAGGCGCGAGTTGAAGTCCTGCATCTCGCCGCGGCGCGTCAGCTCGTACAACGTCACGAAGCGCTCGCCGAAGTACTCGCGCAGGAAGGCACTTTCGCTGAAGTGGGTGAGCGCTCCGGGCCAGTCCGCCGGAAGGCGCGGCGCGGTGAGCCGCTGCGTGTAGGCATTGCCGACCAGCGGCGGCGGCGGCACGAGTGACTTCTCGATGCCGTGCAGCATGCCGGCGAGCACCGCGGCCGCGACGAGGTAGGGATTCGCATCCGCCCCGGCGACGCGATGCTCGAGACGACGGTCGCTCGCGCCCGAGACGGGCACGCGCACGGCGACGCCGCGGTTGTTGTAGCCCCAGGTCGCGTTCATCGGCACGTACAGCTCGGGCCGGAGGCGCCGGTAGCTGTTGGCGTTCGGCGCGTAGATCGCCATGCCGTCGGCCATCGTCTCGACGAGGCCGGCCGCCGCCTGCTTCAGCAACGCGTTGCCGAGCGCATCGTCCGAGCCGAACACGTTTGCGCCACTGCGGTCGAGCACGCTCACGTGCAGATGCATGCCGCTGCCCGGTGCGTCGGCGTAGGGCTTCGCCATGAACGTCGCCTCGACGCCGTTCCGGTGCGCGACGCCCTTCACGATGCGCTTGAAGCGGATGGCCTGGTCGCAGGCCTCGCGCGCGTCGGCGACGTGCCGCAGGTTCACTTCCCACTGGTTGGGGCCGCACTCCGCGAGCGCCGCGCCGGTCGGCACGCCCTGCGCCTCGCAGGCCGACGCGATCTCCGAGAGGATGTCCGACACGGACTCGAGTTCGGCCATCGAATTGACCTGCGTGCGCGTCTCGCGCCGCCCGGTGTAGCGCGAGCGGGGCGGCTGGGCATGGCCGGCAGGGGTGCGCTCGACGTCCACCAGGTAGAACTCAAGCTCGACCGCGACCACCGGCGTCCAGCCGCGCGCTGCGTAGCGCTCGAGCACGGCATCGAGCAGGTGCCTCGGGTCGCCGTAAAACGGCCCGCCATCGTGGTCGAGCATCTGCACCTGGAGCTGCGCGACGCTCGGGCCCATCCAGGGCGCGGGGAAGAGGGTCTTCGGTATGGGCACGCAGGCGCGGTCGGCGTCGCCCTCGTCGAATCCGAGGCCGGTGGCCTGGATCGTGCCGCCGAGGACGTCGAGCGCGAACATCGAGCCGGGCAGGAACATGCCCCGCTGGTAGATGCCGGAAAGGTCCGCCCGGTCAATCCGCTTGCCGCGCAGCACCCCGCAGAGGTCGGGCAGCAGGAGGTCGACGACGCGCACCGCGGGGCGCGCCGCGAGGAAAGCCTCGGCATTCGAAAATTCGTCGCGGACCAGGGTCATTTGTCACCGGGCGTTTAAGATCTTGTATCGCGAGCCGGGAGTGGCAGCAAAGCAGGATACCGAGCCCCCCGGTACCCCGGCAAGGGTGCCCGGCGCAACATAATTCGGCTAAAACGCCCCCTTCGGGGCTGACAGAACGGGTTGCGGGCGTCCGAACTGCGGGGCGCCTCACCCTGGCTTTGTGCGACAATGGACCCCGTCGAACAGGCCCCATACCGGGGGCTGTTCAAAATAATTAACAGACGAACATGCGAAAGCCGATCATCGGAATCCCGGCCGATCGCCGCCTTATCAACTCTCATTGGTTTCACTGCGTCGGCGAAAAGTACATCGACGCCGTCGTCCTCGCCGCTGATGCGGTGCCCGTGCTGGTGCCGGCGCTCGGCGAGCGGTACCTGCGGGAATGGCTCGCCGCTTTCGATGGAATCCTCTTCACGGGCAGCCCCTCGAACGTGGAGCCCCATCACTATCGCGGCCCGACATCGGACCCCGGCACCTGGCACGACCCGGAGCGGGACGCCACGACACTGCCCATGATCACGAGCGCCGTCGAAGCGGGCCTGCCGATACTCGGCATCTGCCGCGGCTTCCAGGAGATCAACGTCGCGCTCGGCGGCTCGCTTTCGCAGAAGCTCCAGGAGATCCCGGGCAACCTCGACCACCGCGAGGACAAGGGCCTGCCGATGGAGGCGCAGTACGAGCCGGCGCACGAAATCGAGCTGGTGGAGGGCGGTCTCCTGCACAAGATCGCGGGCAGCCGCCGCATCAAGGTCAACTCGCTGCACTCGCAGGGCGTAGAGCGCCTCGCGCCGCGCCTCGTGACAGAGGCCACGGCCGAGGACGGCGTGATCGAGGCGTTTCGCATCGCCGGCGCCCCCAGTTTCGCGCTCGCGGTGCAGTGGCATCCCGAGTGGAAGGTGCTGGAAAACCCGTTTTCACGCGCGCTGTTCGCCGCTTTTGGCAAGGCCGGGCGCGACCACGCGAGCAGGCGGTCCCGATGAGCCAGATCCAGAAGTTCCTCAAGGACCACAGCATCACCGAGGTCGAGGCGATCGTCCCGGACATGGCGGGCGTCGCGCGCGGCAAGGTGATGCCGGCCGACCGCTACGCGGAAGACGAAGGCATGCGCCTGCCGGAATCCATCTTCCTGCAGACCGTCACCGGGGAGTACCCGGAGGACGACAGCTCGATCCATCCGTCGGAGATCGACATCGAGCTTCTGGGCGATCCGAATACGGCGCGCGTGGTGCCCTGGGCGGCGGAGCCGACCGCGCAGGTGATCCATGACTGCCAGTACGGCGACGGCCGCCCCGTGCCGATGGCGCCCCGCTACGTGCTGCGGCGCGTGCTGGACCTCTACTCCGCAAAGGGCTGGCGCCCGGTGGTGGCGCCCGAGCTCGAGTTCTTCCTGGTCGAACCCAATACGGACCCGGACTATCCGCTGAAGCCCCCGATCGGCCGCTCGGGACGCCCGGAAATCGGCCGCCAGGCCTACAGCATCGCGGCGGTGAACGAATTCGACCCGCTGTTCGACGACATCTACGCCTTCTGCGAAGCGCAGGACCTCGACATCGACACGCTGATCCACGAGGCGGGCGCGGCGCAGATGGAGATCAACCTGAACCACGGCGACGCGCTCGACCTCGCCGACCAGGCGTTCCTGTTCAAGCGCACTGCGCGCGAGGCCGCGCTGCGGCACAAGATGTACGCGACGTTCATGGCGAAGCCGCTCGCGGGCGAGCCGGGCAGCGCGATGCACATCCACCAGAGCATCGTGGACGCGAAGACGGGTGAGAACATCTTCAGCGACGCCGAGGGCAAGCCCTCGGCGCTGTTCGAGTCCTTCGTCGCAGGCCTGCAGAAGTACCTGCCGCCTGCGATGTCGCTGTTCGCGCCGAACGTCAATAGTTACCGGCGCATCCGGCGCGGCGACTCGGCGCCGATCAACGTGCAGTGGGGCTTCGACAACCGCACCGCCGGCCTGCGCGTGCCGCTGTCGGACGCGCAGGACCGGCGCGTCGAGAACCGCCTCGGCGGCGCGGATGCGAACCCGTACCTCGCGATCGCGGCGTCTCTCGCCTGCGGCTACCTCGGCATGATGGAAGGGCTGAAGCCCACCGCGCCGATCACCGGCTCCGCCTACGACCTGCCGTTCGCGCTGCCGCTGACGCTCGCCGACGCGCTCGCGCTGCTGCGCGGAAGCAAGACGCTGGTCGAGATATTCGGCGAGCGCTTCGTTGCGGCATACTGTGCCGTCAAGGAAAACGAGTTCGACACGTTCTCGCGGGTGATCAGCTCGTGGGAACGGGAACACCTGTTGCTGAACGTCTGAGGGCGAGGGGATTTCCATGAGCGCGAAGCCGAAGATCACGGGACGAGCGACGCGCGACTGGCAGGAACTCGACGCCCGGCACTACCTGCATCCGTTCACGGACTTCCGCGCGCTCGCGGCCGAGGGTTCCCGCGTGATCGTGCGCGGAGAGGGCGTGCACCTCTACGATTCGGAAGGCCAGGAGATCCTGGACGCGATGTCCGGGCTCTGGTGCGTGAACATCGGCTACGGCCGGCACGAGCTCGCCGACGCCGCCGCGAAGCAGATGCGCGAGCTGCCGTACTACAACAGCTTCTTCAAGAGCGCGCACCCGCCCGCGATCGAGCTCGCGCAGCTCCTCGACGAACTGACGCCGAAGCAGTTCCACCGCGTGTTCTTCACGCAGTCGGGCTCGGAGGCGAACGACACCATCCTGCGCATGGTGCGCCGCTACTGGGACCTGATGGGCCAGCCGAAGCGCTCGGTCGTGATCAGCCGCCTGAACGCCTACCACGGCAGCACCGTGGCGGCCGCGAGCCTCGGCGGCATGGCCGCCATGCATGCGCAAGGCGGGCTGCCGATCCCGGGCATCGTGCACATCGAGCAGCCCTACTGGTACGAGAACGGGGTCGACCTCTCGCCCGAGGAATACGGCCTGCGCGCCGCGCGGCGCCTCGCCGAGAAGATCGAGGAAGTCGGACCCGAACGTGTCGCCGCCTTCATCGGCGAGCCGGTGCAGGGCGCGGGCGGCGTGATCGTCCCGCCGTCCACCTACTGGCCCGAGATCCAGCGCATCTGCCGCGAGTACGGAATCCTGCTGATCGCCGACGAGGTGATCTGCGGCTTCGGGCGC
>DATMEC010000107.1:0-7588 GCA_035557125.1 Steroidobacteraceae bacterium | reverse complement strand
GAGCGCCGTGAGACGCTCCCCGCTTCCCTCCCTGAGCGGGTTGCCCGGATTGCATCCCCAAGCCGGGTATCGGCCCGGCGGTCCTCACGGATCGCCGGGCGCTTTTACGTGTCCCGCCAGCATCGCCTCGAGCGCGCCCTCTGCCGCCCTGACGCCATCTCCCGATTCCGCCGAGAAAATTTGCACGGTCGCGCGTCCGCCAAGCGCCTCACGCGCCGTTGCGAGCGCCTTCACCGACTCGTTGCGGCCGAGCTTGTCAGACTTGCTGAGTAGGACATGCGAAGGAATGGCGCGGGCAAGCGCATAGGCCAGCATCGCCTCGTCGCTCGGGCCGACGCCCCGGCGCGAATCCACGATGACGAGGAGCCCGGCCAGGGACCGACGTTCCGCGAAATACGCGTCCATCAGCCGCGCCCATTCGGCGCGGACGGCGGCCGGGACGTTCGCATGACCATAGCCAGGCAGGTCCACGATCCGGCGCCCGGGCTCGAGCTCGAACAGGTTCACCGCCTGCGTGCGTCCCGGGGTCCGGCTGGTGCGGGCGAGACCGCGCTGGCGGACGATGGCATTGAGCGCGGTCGATTTTCCGCTGTTGGAGCGTCCCGCGATCGCGACCTCGTACCCGGAATCGTCGCCGAATGTCCCCGCGGCCAGGGCGCTTTTTAGGAATCGGGCCTTGGAATATCGGGACATATATAATTCTCGCATGAACAAAACCCGGGTCGGACTCCTGCTCGCCTGCGCGATAGCCGCGGGTTCCGCCCACGCCGGTGACGCCGCGCAGGGCGCACAGAAAGCCGCCGTCTGCGTGGCCTGCCACGGCGTCGCGGGCAACAGCGTCAATCCGGAATGGCCCAGCCTCGCCGGCCAGCCGGAGGCGTACGTCGTCACGCAGCTCGAGGCCTTCAAGGGGGGCAAGCGCGTCAACCCGCTCATGACCCCGATGGCCGCCGCGCTGTCGGAGCAGGACATGCAGGATCTCGGCGCCTATTTCGCGCAGCAGACACCGACCGGGCTCGAGGCCGACCCCTCGACCTGGCAGGCGGGCGAGAAGCTCTATCGCGGGGGCGACGCGGACCGCGACATCCCGGCCTGCATCGCCTGCCACGGGCCCCAGGGGCGCGGCAACGGCCCGGCCGGCTACCCGGCACTTCGGGGCCAGCATGGGGTCTATGCCTACGGCCAGCTCAAGGCTTTCAAGGACGGAACCCGCAGCTCGGCCGGCAACGACATCATGGCTTCCGTGACCGACCGCATGACCGACCAGGAAATGCGGGCGCTCGCCTCATACCTACAGGGATTGCGATGAACAAGCTGAACGTCTGGATGCTCGCCGCCCTCGTCATCGTCGCGGGCTGCGGCAAGGAAGCGCCGCCAGCGGCAAGCACGGAAGCCGAAGCCCCGGCGCCCGACGCCGCGGCCATTGCAGAGGCGCCGCCCACCGCCGCCCCGGCGCCGGCACCCGAAGCGGGCAGCCGCGACGGCGAGAAGATCGAAGCGGCCGTGAGCGCGACGAGCCCGATCGCCGCGGCCGTCGCCGCGGCCACGCCCGCGCCGCCGCAGGGCGACCTCGGGCGCTGGAAGCAGGGCGAGAACTTCACCGCTTATCCAGTCGCGCTGCCGGTCAGCGCCCCGCCGGGCAAGGTCGAGGTCGTCGAGGGCTTCTGGTACGGATGCGGCCACTGCTATTCGCTGGAACCGCGCGTCGCCGCCTGGGAGAAGTCGAAGCCGGACTGGATCGTGCTGCGCCGGTTGCCGGTGATCTGGAACGAGGTGACGCGCGAAGACGCGCGGCTCTTCTACACCATCGAGAGCCTCGGGCTCACCGACAAGCTGCACGCCGAGGTCTTCCGCGAGATCCACGCGCGCCACCGCCCGATCACGGTCATCAAGGGCGGGCGTGTCGACAAGGCCGCGACGGAAAAGGCCGCCCGCGAGTTCCTGGTGTCGAACGGCGTGTCCGCCGAGGACTTCGAGAAGCAGTACCGCACGTTTTCCACGGAGAACAAGCTCCGCCAGGCCGAGAACTCATCGCGCCGCTACCTGCTCGACCACACGCCGATGTTCGTCGTGCACGGCAAGTACCTGACGGACGCCGAAATGGCCGGCAGCATCGACCAGCTGTTCCAGCTGGTCAGCGACCTCGCCGCACGCGAGCACGCCGGCACCTGACCCGGTCCCGGACGAAGCCCGCGTGCTGAACTGCTTCGTGCCGGGCAGCCAGGGCCTCAATCGGCTCGACCCGCCGCCGGCGGACATCCCCGAAGAGTGCGTCTGGGTCGACCTACTCGAGCCGACGGTCGCCGAAGAGCGCGCCGTCGAGCGCCTGCTCGCCATCGACGTGCCGTCGCGCGAGGAAATGCGCGAGATCGAGACCTCGAGCCGCCTCTACGAGGAGAACGGCGCGCTGTACATGACGGCGACGGTCGTTACGAAGATCGACACCGACCGCCCCGAGTCCGCCGCGATCACCTTCATCCTGTCGCACAACCGGCTGATCACCAACCGTTACGTCGATCCCTTGCCGTTCCGGCGCTTCGTCGCCTATTCAGAACGGCACCCCTCGGCGGCGTCAAACGCGCCGGCCATCCTCGCGGGCCTCCTGGAAGCCATCATCGAGCGCACTGCCGACGTGCTGGAGCGCGTGGGCGTCGGGCTCGACGAGCTCTCGGCAAGCGTATTTGCGGTGCCGACCGCCCAAAATGCGCCGCGCGCCCGCGACTTGCGCGGCGTGATGGAGCGCATCGGCCGCGACGGCGACCTGACCAGCAAGGCGCGAGAGAGCCTCGTGACCCTCGGCCGCCAGCTGACGTTCCTGCAGCAATCTACGACCGTGCAGCTGCCGAAGGAGCAGCTGGCCCGCTACCGCAGCATGGCGCGCGACGTGCTCGCGCTCTCGGACCACGCCTCCTTCCTCGCGAACAAGTCGAGCTTCATGCTGCAGGCGACGCTCGGCCTCATCAACATCGAGCAGAACAACATCATCAAGATCTTCTCGGTCGCCGCGACCATGCTGCTGCCGCCGACCCTGATCGCGAGCATCTACGGAATGAACTTTCAATTCATGCCGGGACTCGATACCAACTATGGCTACCCGCTCGCGATCCTCGCGATGGTGGTCTCGGCGGTCGTTCCCTACGTCTACTTCCGCCGCCGGGGCTGGATCTAGCAAATACGCAAAATCGGAATTGCCAGCTGTACAGAACGTTCTGTACAGTTGAATCAATGGTCCGTCCGCCCCTCACCCGCGACAAGATTCTTGCCGCCGCCCGCCGAATCGTCGAGCGGGACGGAGCCGGCGCGCTCACCTTCGACGAGCTCGTCAGGGAAAGCGGCTTCACCCGCGGCGGCATCACTTACCACTTCCCCACCAAGGAAGACCTGCTGCGCGGCCTGCTCGAGGCCGATTTCCGCCAGTGGGACGAGTCCGAGGCGGCATTGACGCCCCGCGATTGCGACCCCGAAACGGCGCGCCTCCTCGGCTTCATCCGCACCCTGACCGCCCAGGACGAGTCCCACCGCCGTTTCCTCTGCGGCATGCTGTCGGCCGCCACCCTGGACCCCCACCTGATGGACCCGTGCCGGGAGGAACTGCGCGAACGGCTCGGCCGCAAGCAGTGGACGGACCGGGACCTTCGCCTGCACCTCCTTCATCTCGCGGCCGAGGGATTGATGTGGCAGGAGCTGTTCCAGATGTATTCGATGCCCGGACCCGCCCGCGCGCGCCTCGTCGCCCTCATGGAGGCGCTCGCGCGCCAGTGGGGCGCCGGGCATTCACCCAACAAGATCGCGAAGGAAGCCTGAGTCATGCGCCTCAATACCGCCGCCGCAATCGTCGTGCTGCTCTCCCTCGCCGCCTGCGGCGGAAACGGCCAGCAACAGATGCCCCCGCCCGACGTCAACGTCGCCGCGGTCGTGAAGAAGTCCGTCACCGAATGGGACGAGTACAGCGGCCACGTCGAGGCGATCGAGTGGGCCGAGATACGCCCGCGCGTCGCCGGCCACCTGAGGGGCGTGCACTACCGGGAAGGCGAGATGGTCGAAAAGGGCCAGCTTCTCTTCACGATCGACAGCCGCGAGTACAAGGCGGCCGCGGACGCGGCGGCGGCGGACGCGAGCCGCGCCGAGGCGCGCGTCGCGCTGGCGCAGCAGGAACTCAAGCGCGCCGAGACGCTGATCGGCGAGCGCGCCATCTCGCAGGGCGAGCTCGACCAGCGACGCATGGAAGCGCAGCAGGCGGAAGCGGACGTCCTGGCCGCGCGCGCGAACGTCGCGCAGGCGCGCCTTAACAGCGAGTTCACGCGCATCAACGCGCCGTTCGCGGGCCGCGCGGGCGAAGCGCTCGTCAAGCCCGGCAACCTCGTGGCGCCCAACGCGACCCTGCTGACGACGCTCGCCTCGGTGGATCCCGTCTACGTCTCGTTCGTCGGCGACGAGCGCGCCTACCTGCGCTACCAGGACCTGGTCCGCTCGGGCAACCGCGACAGCCCGCGCACGTCGCCGACGCCGGTCCTGGTCGGGCTCGCGAACGAGGAAGGCTTCCCGCACAAGGGCGAGATGGACTTCGTCGACAACGCGCTGAACCCGGAGACCGGCACGATCCGCGCCCGCGCGATCGTGCCGAACCCCGACGGCCGGTTCACGCCGGGCCTCTTCGCGCGCGTCAGGCTCCTCGGCGAGTCGAAGGACAACGCCCTCCTGATCCACGAGCAGGCGGTGCTCACCGACCAGGACCGCCGCTACGTGTACATCGTCGGCGAGAAGAACTCGGCCGAGCGGCGTGACGTCGCGCTCGGGCCTGTCGTCGAAGGTCTTCGCGTCGTCGAAGCCGGGCTCAAGCCCGGCGACAAGGTCGTCATCAACGGCATGCGCAAGATCTTCTTCCCGGGCCAGCCGGTGAACCCGCACGTCGTGCCGATGGACCAGCCGAACCTGCAGCCGCCGCAGGAGCAGCAGAAACAGGCTGCCCAGTAATGGCGAACCACACCGACTTCTCGCGGATCTTCATCGACCGCCCGATCCTCGCGACGGTATTGTCGGCGCTGATCCTCGTCTCGGGAATCATGGCGATCCCGAGCCTGCCGATCAGCGAGTATCCGGACGTCGTGCCCCCGTCGGTGCAGGTCACGGCGAACTACCCGGGCGCCAATCCCCGCACGATCGCCGAAACCGTCGCCGGCCCGATCGAGGAAGCGGTCAACGGCGTCGAGAACATGATCTACATGAAGTCGACGTCGAGCTCCGACGGCCAGATGGCGCTGACCGTGACGTTCAAGCAGGGCACGGACGTCGACCTCGCTGCCATGCAGGTGCAAAACCGCGTCCAGCAGGCCGTGCCGCGCCTGCCGGAGGCGGTTCGCCGGCTCGGCGTGACCACCATCAAGGCGTCGCCGACCTTGACGATGGTCGTGCACCTCGACTCGCCCAACAAGACCTACGACGCGCTGTACCTGTCGAACTTCGCCAACCTGCGCGTGCGCGACGAGCTGGCGCGACTGCCCGGCGTCGGCCAGGCGCTAGCCTTCGGCGCCGGCAATTATTCCATGCGCGTCTGGATAGACCCCGACAAGGCTGCGGCGCGCTCGCTCTCCGCGAGCGACATCGTCGGCGCGATCCGCGAGCAGAACGTCGAAGTCTCGGCCGGCAGCATCGGCAGCCCGCCGACGCCCGAGGGCACGGTCACGCAGATCTCGGTCAACGCGCAGGGCCGCCTCAACTCCCCGGAGGCTTTCGGCGAGATCGTGCTGAAGGCGGAGGGCGACCAGCTCACCCGCCTGAAGGACGTCGCTCGCGTCGAGCTCGGCGCAAGCACCTACGCGATCAGGTCGCTGCTCAACAACGAGGATGCGGCGGCGATCGTGATCTTCGAAGCGCCCGGCGCCAACACGATCGAGCTGTCGCAGGCGATCCGCGACAAGATGCTCGAGCTCGAGGGCGGGTTTCCCGAGGACCTGCACTGGTCGGTCGTCTACGACCCGACGGTATACGTGCAGCACTCGATCGACTCGGTCGTCGAGACACTGCTCGAGGCCATCCTGCTCGTGGTCATCGTGGTGGTGCTGTTCCTGCAGACCTGGCGCGCGTCGCTGATCCCGCTGATCGCGGTGCCGGTGTCGATCGTCGGCTCGTTCGCCGTCCTGTGGATCCTCGGCTTTTCGATCAACGTGCTGACGCTGTTCGGCCTGGTGCTCGCGATCGGCATCGTGGTGGACGACGCGATCGTCGTCGTCGAGAACGTCGAGCGGCACATCGAGAACGGCTTGACGCCGCGCCAGGCGGCGCACCAGGCGATGAGCGAGGTCTCGGGCCCGATCGTCGCGATCACGCTCGTGCTCTCGTCCGTGTTCGTGCCGCTCGCTTTCCTCGGCGGCGTCACCGGGCAGTTCTACAAGCAGTTTGCCGTGACCATCGCGGCTACCGTCATCATCTCCGGCTTCAACTCGCTGACGCTCTCGCCGGCGCTGGCGGCGCTCCTGCTGCAGCCCCATGGCGCGAAGAAGGACGCGCTCGGGCGCTGGATCGAACGCGTCTTCGGCCGCCCCTTCGGCGCGTTCAACCGCCTGTTCAAGCGCTCGGCGGACCGTTACTCCAGCAGCATCGGCGGCACGATCGCGCGGGCCCCGCGGCTGCTCGCGATCTACGCGGTCCTGGTCGTGGTCACGATCCTCGCATTCCGCGGCGTGCAGGGCGGCTACATCCCCAACCAGGACAAGCAGTACCTGTTCGCGATCGTGCAGCTTCCCGAGGCTGCGACGATCGACCGCACCGACGCCGTGATGCGGCGCATGGGCGAGATCGCGCTCGAGGTTCCCGGCGTCGCGAACGTCGTGCAGTTCCCGGGACTGAACGCCGTGCACTTCGTCGCGACGCCGAACGCCGGCGTCATGTTCGTGGGGCTGGAGGAGCCCGGCGCGCGTGAGCTTGCGGCCGGCGAGATCGCGATGCGCATCAACATGGGCTTCGGCGGGATCCAGGAGGGCCTGGCCTTCGCGCTGCTGCCGCCGCCCGTGCTCGGCCTCGGCAACGCGACCGGCCTCGAGATGTACGTCGAGGACCGCGGCGGGCTCGGCTACGGCGAGCTGTACACGCAGACGACCGGGTTCATCGGGGCGCTGGGCCAGACCCCGGGCTTCGACCCGATGGCGACGTTCACGTCCTACCAGTCGAACGTCCCGCAGCTCGACGCGAGCGTCGACCGCACCAAGGTCCAGGAGCTCGGCCTCGCGCTGACCGACGTCTTCGACACGCTCCAGGTCTACCTGGGGTCCACCTACGTCAACGACTTCAATCTGTTCGGCAGGACCTACCAGGTCTACGCCCAGGCCGACGCGCCTTACCGCTCGAACGTCGAGGACATCGAGCGGCTCCGGGTGCGCAACGAGCGCGGCGAGATGGTCCCGCTCGGCAGCGTCGTCGACATCGAGCCGAGCTACGGGCCGGATCCCGTGATCCGCTACAACGCCTACCCGTCCGCGGACATGTCGGCCGGCCTCAACCCGGCCGTGCTGTCCTCGACCGACGGGCTCGCGAAGCTCACCGCGATGGCGGAGCAGATCCTGCCGCGCGGCATGGAGATCGAGTGGACGGG
>DATMEC010000106.1:0-5145 GCA_035557125.1 Steroidobacteraceae bacterium | reverse complement strand
TGACGCCGACGCTGAAGATGCGGTCCTTCCAGACGAAGCGGTATTCGGCGATCGCGCGCCAGACGTCGTCCGCGATCTGGCGCGCCTTGTCGAGCGGGCAGCCGACCAGCAGGATGCCGAACTCGTCGCCGCCGAGGCGGGAGACGGTGTCGGAATCGCGCACCGCCTCGCGGATCAGCGCGGCGACCTCGCGCAGCATGTTGTCGCCCGCCAGGTGGCCGCTCGTGTCGTTGACGGCCTTGAAGCGGTCGAGGTCCAGGTAGCACATCACGTGGCCCTGCCTGCCGCCGCGCGCGATCTCGAGCGCCTCGCCGAGGCGGCGCTCGAACTCGCGGCGGTTGACGAGGCCGGTGAGCGCGTCGTGACTCGCCTGGTAGGACATCTGCTGCGTGAGGCCGCGAAGCTCGCTGACGTCGTGCAGCATCACCGCGACGCCGGTCACGTCGCCCGTGGGCTCCCGGACCGGCGAGGCGGTCGCCTCCACGCCGAGCTCGTTGCCGGTCGCGCGCGAGACGAGGATCGAGCGCCGGCCCAGATTCACCCGGTTGCCGGTGGAAAGGCACTGCTGCACCGGGTCCGCGATCGCGCGCCGGTCGTGTTCGTCGACAAAGCCGATCATCGCGCCGAAGCCGCGGCCGATCGCCTCCTCGCGGCGCATTCCGGTCAGCGCCTCTGCGGATTGGTTCAGGTAATCGATCACGCCGTGCGCGTCGGTCGTGACGATCCCTTCGCCGAGGGAATCGAGCGCGAGCTGGAAGCGCGCGGGGGGCGTGCCTGCGGCCTCCCCGTCATTGTGCGGCAGCATTTCCTCGGCGGTGAACAGGATTCGCCTGCGCCCGGCTGATTCGATGGCCGAGCCGGAGAGCTCGAGCCGCGTGACCTGCCCATGGCCATCCGCGAGCTCGACCTCGGTGAGCGTCGGCTTCGAACCGCCGGCGAGCGCACGCTCGATCGCGAGCGCGGCGAGCGCCGCGTACTCGCTCGAGACCAGGTCCGCGAGAGTCTTGCCCTCGAGCGCGCTGGCCGGCACGCCGACCAGGGCGGCAAACGGCTCGTTGGCGGCCTCGATCCGCTCGCCGTACAGCAGTGCCGGCTCGCGCAGCGCCGCCATCATCGTGCGCGCGGCATCCTCGCCGGACCCGTGAGGTTGCGCCGGAAGCGCCTCGCCGCGCAGGCGCAGGAGTGCCCGCCGCTGCCGCCATACGAGTATCGCGAGTGCAGCAGCGACCATCGCCAGCACCAGGGCGGCGATCGTCTGGACCGTCATCAGTCCTGTCATCCCCTTGTCGAACACGCGGTCCGCGGAACCGTCAATTTCGTTACATTGCGCGGCTTTGGGCAGCATAGCCCACGCTTGTAGTGAGGCCCGCTGCGATTCACCATAATGGAAACCCGATGAACGCCAAAACCGAGGCCGCCCGGCGGCAGATGATCGATCAGCAGGTCAGGACCTGGTCCGTCCTGGACCCGCGCGTGCTCGACGCGCTAGGCGCGGTCCCGCGCGAACGTTTCGTGCCCGAGGCGTATCGTGCCGTCGCTTTCGCCGACGCGCCGATCCCCATCGGCCGCGGGCAGCACATGCTGGCACCGGCCCTGGAAGGCCGCATCCTGCAGGCACTGGCACCGGTGCGCGGCGAGCGCGTGCTCGAGATCGGCACGGGCAGCGGCTTCTTCGCGGCTTGCCTCGCGCACCTCACCGGCTCCGTCGACAGCATCGAAATCCACGAGGATCTCGCGGCCGGCGCCTCACGCACGATCAACGACCTCGGCATCTCGCGCGTCACCGTCGAGACCGGCGACGGGCTGGCGCGCGAATTCGACGCGGCTTACGAGGTCGTCGCAGTCACCGGCGCGCTGTCCGCCCCGGAACGCCGGCTCGAACGCGCCCTGGTCGTCGGCGGGCGCATGTTCGTCGTCATCGGCACGACCCGGGCCATGGAAGCGCGGCTCGTGACCCGCACCGGCGAGGACTCCTGGCTCAGCGAGGCCCTGTTCGAGACCCGGGTAGACCCCCTGATCCAGGCGGTGGCGCCGTCCCGATTTCAGTTCTGAGATGGGCCATCGGGAAGGTTTCGGCCCCGTTTTAGGGCGTCTTGACGCAAATTCTCCGGATTTTCACGGTACTGGTGGCAGTATCGAGCCTCTTGAGCCTGGGTCAGTTGGTGATATACACTGGTAATACAGTAGTTCTCCCCCTCTCACTTTGCGAAGGAATGCCTGCGCATGAACACTCGATTCCTGGTCCGCGCGATCCTCGCGGCCGCAAGCCTCGCCGCCGTCAACGCCTCGGCCGCCGACCTGAAAGAGGTCTACACGCGCGCGCTGACGAGCGACCCGCTGATTCGCGAGGCGGATGCGAATCGGCTCGCCACACGCGAGTCCAAGCCGCAGGCGGTCGCTTCTCTCCTGCCGCAGATCGCGGCCAACGCAAGCGAGTTGAAGAACGAGAGCGTCGGCTCGCAGACAGTCATCGACATCGATGAGGTGGATGGCGAAGTCACCATTGGCAGCGTCGAACGCGAAACCAAGGGAACGCGACAGGTGTGGAACGTAGAGCTGCGCCAGAGCATTTTCCGTTGGCAGAACTGGGCTGAACTCAAGCGATCCGACGTGGAAGGCGCGCAGGCAGAGGCCGAATACGTGGTGGCCCAGCAGGACCTGATCGTGCGCACGGCGGAGGCCTATTTTAACGTGCTGGCGGCGCGCGACACGCTCGAAGCCGCGCAGGCCGCGCACGACGCGATCGGTCGCCAACTCGAGCAGTCCGAGAAGCGGTTCGAGGTCGGGCTCATTGCCGTAACTGACGTACAGGACGCCAAGGCGGCTTACGATTCCGCCACCGCGGCGCTGATCCAGGGCAAGCGCAACCTCGCGAACTCAGGCGAGCTGCTGCGCGAGTTGACCGGCGATGCCTGGGACGCGCTCGACAAGCCTGGCAATGACATGCCACTGGCCGGCCCGGATCCCGCGAGCCCGGAGGACTGGGTCAAGCTGGCCATGGACCAGAACGCGCGGCTCACGGCGAGTCGGCTGGCGGCGGATGTGACTCGGCAGGTCGTGAATATCGAGCGCGGCGGTTACTTCCCCGAAATCGACTTCATCGTCACGCGGGGCGATTTCGACGACGACGGGAACTTTACCGACGGTGGCGGCACGACCTTCCCGAACGACGCGGACTCCGAAGACACGACCTACGGCGTGCAGGTCACGCTTCCGATCTTCACGGGCGGCGCGACCACCTCGCGCGTGCGGCAGGCGCAGTACCGCAACATCGCCGCTCGCGAGCGCCTCGAGCGCACCGTTCGCGAGACCGAGCGCTCGACGCGCGATGCCTACCTCGGCGTCAATTCCGAGGTCGCCCGCGTGCAGTCGCTGAAGCAGGCCGTCGAGTCGGCACAGACGGCGCTGCAGGCGACCGAGGCCGGTTACGAGGTCGGCACGCGCACCTCGGTCGACGTGTTGCAGGCGCGCCAGCGGCTGTTCCAGTCGCAGACGGACTACGCGCGCAGCCGCTACGACTACCTGCTGAATGTGCTGCGCCTGCAGCAGGCGGCGGGCACGCTCGACAACGAAGGCCTCGACGACATCAACGCCCTGCTCACGGAGAACGTCACGGTCCGCTGACCGCGGCCCGCGCGAGGCGGTCGGCGACGGCGGCCCAGTCCTCCCCGGCCGGCACGGCTTCCACGAGGATGCGGTCCGCGTCCACCGCATCGAGCGCGCGCAGGGCCGCATAGAGCGCACGTCCGTAAGCCGGCGCCGCCTCCGGCATGCGGCGCCAGGTCAAGCCAACGTCCTTCATCGGCGCGCTGCGCGCGAGCACCGCAACGCGCAGGCCTGCGGCGAGCGCGGCCTCGGCAGCCTGGCGGAGTTGCCCTGCCGCCACGATCGCAAGCGGCGTGCCCGGCGCGTAATGCGAGCGCTCCCGGCCCGGGACGCGCGGCGCGTCGGCGCCGGGTTCGTCCACGCCCCCGACGACGTCCGCGACCTGCGAGCGCGAAATCGAGCCCGGCCTCAGCAGGGTCACGCGCCCGTCCAGGCAGGCGACGATCGTGGATTCGAGGCCGACCGCGCAGTCCCCGCCGTCGAGCACCATCGCGACGCGATTGCCGAGCTCCTCGCGCACGTCGGCCGCGCGGGTCGGGCTGATTCGGCCATGGCGGTTCGCCGAGGGCGCGGCGATGCCGCGTCCGAAGGCCGCGAGCAGCGCGCGCGCGACCGGATGCACGGGCGCGCGCAGCGCGACGCTCGCCTGCCCGCCGGTCACCGCATCGGACACGCGCGCGGACCTGGGCAGCACCAGCGTCAAGGGCCCTGGCCAGAAGGCCCCGGCGAGCCTGGCCGCGGCTTCAGGCAGCCCGGCCGCCCAGTCGCGCACGTCGGCGAGGCCGCTGACGTGCACGATGAGCGGATGTGTCTTCGGGCGGCCCTTTGCCGCGAAGATGCGCGCGAGCGCGGCCGGATTCGACGCATCGGCGCCGAGGCCATAGACGGTTTCGGTCGGGAACGCGACCAGCTCGCCGGCACACAGCAGGGCGACGGCCCGCTCGATCTCTGCGGCGACCGGGATCACTCGAGCGATATGCGCTTCCAGCCCGTGTCGGTGCGGCGCAGCTCGTAGGCCGGCCAGTAATGCTGGTCGAGGCGCAGCGAGATGATGTCGACGGATTCGTTCCAGCTCACGGTCTTGAGTCGCAGTGACGCCCCGTCCGGCCGCCCGGACACCGCGCGGATGAAGGCGTCGAGGTCGGGCACCGGGATGCCGTCGACCTCGGTGATGCGGCGCCCGGCCCAGAGCTTGTAGCGCGAGGCCGGCGAGCCGTACATGAAGAACGCGATGAAGACCCCGTGCGGCTCGATGCCCCGCTGCACGGCCATCGGCCGGTGCGGCGGCTGCAGCGTCGCACCCGCCCAGACCAGCACGCGGTCGACGTCGCGCCCGGACAGCACGACCGTCTTTAGCGGCATCGTCAGTTCCTTGCCCGCGCGCCAGATCGTCAGGCCGACTTCCGGCGCGCGCACCACGGCGTTCACGTCCCCGAAGCTGTTGACGACCTTGCCGTCCACCGCGAGCACGAGATCGCCCGGCTCCAGCAGCCCGGCGGCCGGGGACCCGGCCACCAGCCGGTCGACCGTCAGGACCGT
>DATMEC010000105.1:0-3291 GCA_035557125.1 Steroidobacteraceae bacterium | reverse complement strand
GGAGGCGCTTTACGACCGCATCTCGGCGATCAAGCTGCTCGCGGGCGAAGTGCCCGTCGACGGCCGCATCGTGTTCACCAGCCGCTCCAAGTTTCCCAAGGGCCGGCCGCCGCGCGTGCTGCGGCTCGATCTCCTGGAAGGTGAGTTTCCGGCCGCCGTGCCCGGCACCACGCATCCCGCGGAGCGCTACCGCCCCGCGTGGGACCAGCTGATCGCCCAGGTCGAGCCAAGCCCGCTGAGCCGAACCTAGTCCTTCGGCTGCGCGTGGTGGTCGGCGATCACCTTCGCCACGCACACCGTCAGTGTTTCGGCGCAGTCGAGGTGCAGGAATTCGTTCGGGCCATGGGCGTTCGATTGCGGGCCGAGGACACCCGTCACCAGGAACTGCGTTCCGGGAAAGCGCTCGCCGAGCATGCCGATGAACGGGATGCTGCCGCCCGCGCCGAGGTACATCGCATCCTGGCCAAAGGTCGCGCGGGAGGCGTCGCGCATCGAGGCCTCGAGCCAGGGCGCGACCGGCGGCGCATCCCAGCCAGCGAGCGATGAACCGACGTCGAAGCGCACGCGCACGCCGTAGGGCGGGTCGGATTCGAGGCGCGCCTTGACGGCCTTCGCGGCTGCGTCCGCATCGGCCGAGGGCGGCAGCCGGAAAGACAGCTTGAGCTCCAGGCGCGGCAGGAGGACGTTACCGGCGTTTTCCATGGAGGGCAGCCCGGCGGCGCCCGTCACCGCCAGCGTCGGCCGCCAGGTGTTGTTGAGCACAAGCTCGACCGGGGCGTCCGTCAGCGGCCGCGCGCCCGGCACGAACGGCAACTTCCCCGCGATCTTCGGTCCGAGGACACTGGCGGCGGCACGCGCCTGCTCGATCCGGGCAGGCGGGATGGAGACAGCGAGCTCGTCGAGCAGGAGGTCGCCGGTCACGTCGTTCTCTATGCGTGCGAGCAAGGTGCGTGCGATGCGGAACACCGAAGGCGCGATGCCGGTGCCGGCGCCCGAATGCACGCCTTCGGTGAGGCCCTCGACGACGAGGTCGCCGACGAGGTTGCCGCGCAGCGACGTCGTGCACCAGAGCTGGTCATAGTTGCCGCATTCGGCGTCGAGGCAAACGACGAGGCTCGGCGTCCCGATGCGATCCGCGAGCTTCTCGACGTACTCGGGGAGGTCGTAACTGCCGCTCTCTTCGCAGGCCTCGATGAGCACGACGCACCGCGCGTGCGGGATCTTCTGCGATTGCAGCAGCCGGATGGCCGTCAGGGACGAAAATACGGCGTAGCCGTCATCGGCGCCGCCGCGCCCGTAGAGCTTGCCGTCGCGGATCACCGGTTCCCACGGCGAGAGGCCTTCTGCCCAGCCGGTGAACTCCGGCTGCTTGTCCATGTGACCGTACAGCAGCACGGTGTCCCCGCCGTCGCCCGGAATCTCGCAGAAAAGGAGCGGCGTGCGGCCGGGGGCGCGCAGGATCTCGACCTCGAGCCCTGCGATCGCCTGCTCACGGCACCAGGCGGCCATCAGCTCCGCGGCTCGCATCATATGGCCGTGCGATTCCCAGTCCGCGTCAAAGAGCGGCGACTTGTTGGGGATGCGGATGTATTCCGACAGCTTCGGGACGATCGAGTCACGGAACGCTGCGGCTGTGTCCTGTCGGGCTTGCTTGAAATCCATCGATGGTTCCTGGGTGACTAGGCCGCAATTCCGTCCTCGGCCAGTGTAAGGCCAAAGAAGCGGCAGGCATTCGCCGTCGTGATTGTCGCGAGCGACTCCGGCGTGTCTTCCCGGCATCGCGCCGTCTCCTCGAGCACGGCCGTCAGGAAAGCCGGCTCGTTGCGGCGATGGGGCGGCTTGGGACGCAGCGTGCGCGGCAGCAGGTAGGGGGCGTCCGTCTCGAGCATCAGCCGGTCCTCCGGGATGCGCGGGGCGGCTTCGCGCAGCGCCTGCCCGCGCCGTTCGTCGCAGATCCATCCGGTCACGCCGATCGAGAGCCCGAGCGCGAGGCATTCCTCGAGCACGGCGGGCCCTTCGGTGAAGCAGTGCAGGACGGCGCGCGCAGCAACGACCGGGTGCTCGCGCAGCATCGCGAGGAAGTCGGCGTGCGCGTCGCGCTGGTGCAGGAAAACCGGCTTGCCGAGGCGCACGGCGAGCCCGAGCTGGGCCTCGAATGCCCGCCGCTGCGCGGCCGGCGGAGAGAAGTTCCGGAAGTAGTCGAGCCCGCATTCGCCTGCCGCGACCACCATCGGGTCGCGGGCGAGTGCGGCGAGCCGCTCGGCGCCTCCTTCGTCCAGCGACGCCGCGTGGTGCGGATGCACGCCGGCCGTCGCGCGCAGGCGGTCCGGATGGGACCTGCAGAGCGCGATGGCTTTTTCGGTGTCCGCGAGCGTCGATCCGGTCACGACCATCGCCACGACGCCCGCCGCGCGTGCCCGCGCGAGAACTGCGTCGCGGTCGGCGTCGAAGCTGTCGTGGGCGAGGTTGGCGCCGATGTCGAAGAGCACGGGGGTTTCGGCCTGCGGGCCCGGCTCAGGCGGCACGCAGCGCCGTCGTGACGGGCTGGCGCGCGGCGCGCAGCGCCGGCAGCAAGCCGCCGACCATGCCGATGACGACGGCGATGACGAGGCCGTTGACGACGAGCGCCGGCGTGACTGCGAAGCGGAACACGACCTGCGTGAAGTTGGCGCCGAGCGTCGACACCGCCATGTTGTTGAAGAGGACGTAGGCCGCGAGCGCGCCGAGCAGGCCCCCTGCCAGCGCGAGGATCAGCGATTCGAGCATGACCGAGACGACGACCGGCAACCCGCGAAACCCGATGGCGCGCAGGGTCGCGATCTCGCGGGCGCGGGCGCCGACCGCGGCGTACATCGTGTTGAGGGCGGCGAACATCGCGCCCAGCGCCATGATGAAGGTCACGACGCCCGCGAGCGCGCCGATCGTCTTGCGGAACTGCTCGGTCTGGCCGCTGAAGTACTCCTGCTCCGTTTCCACGTCCACGTTGACGCGGGGGTCCGCGGACAGCGCATCCTTGACGACCCGCAGGTCGCCGGGACCGGCAAGCTGCAGCCGGACCGCGCTGTAGCCCTGGCGGTTGAACGTCGACTGGGCGACGTCGGCGTCCGCCCACAGCTCGCTCTCGTAGGCGTCGCCCGAGGCGAACACGCCGACTATCGTCCAGTCCGAGCCGCGCATGCGCAGAGTCTCGCCGAGACGGACGCCCTCGAACTGTCGCGCGACGCCCTGGCCGACGATCAGTTCGCGCAGCCCCTGGGTGAACGCGCGTCCCTCGACGATCCGCAGTTTCGG
>DATMEC010000104.1:0-2526 GCA_035557125.1 Steroidobacteraceae bacterium | reverse complement strand
GCGGGCCTGCAATTCGCTCGCGATGCTGCCGGGCTTCCTCGGCCGGCATCCGCTGGCGCCGGCGTCGACCGGCCAGGGCGTGCTCGCGTGCCTGTTCGAGCTGCAGGAGATGCTGAAGCACGTGACCGGCATGGCGGGCGTCTCGCTGACGCCGATGGCCGGCGCCCAGGGCGAGTTCGCCGGGGTGGCGATGATCCGCGCCTACCATCGCGCGCGCGGTGACCACGCGCGCGACGAGATCATCGTCCCAGATGCGGCGCACGGCACGAATCCGGCGACTGCGACGATGTGTGGGATGAAAGTGCGCGAGATCCCGACGCTCGCCGACGGCGACGTCGACCTCGCGGCGCTCGGGGCCGCGTTGTCGCCCGCGACCGCGGGCATCATGCTCACCAATCCGAGCACGCTCGGCGTGTTCGAGCGGCGCATCGTCGAGATCGCGCGCAAGGTGCACGAAGCCGGCGGGCTGCTGTACTACGACGGGGCGAACCTCAACGCCATCCTCGGCAAGGTCCGGCCCGGCGACATGGGATTCGACGTGATCCACATGAACCTGCACAAGACGTTCTCGACGCCGCACGGCGGGGGCGGGCCCGGGTCCGGCGCGGTCGGCGTCGGCAAGCGCCTGCTGCCACACCTGCCCTTGCCGGTGGTCGGGCGCGAGGGCGACCGTTATCGCTGGCTCGACGAGCGCGACCTTCCCGGCTCGATCGGGCGCCTCTCGGGCTTCATGGGCAACACGGGCGTGCTGCTCCGGGCCTGGGTCTACATGCGCATCCTCGGCGCCGCCGGCATGCGCCGCGTCGCCGAATACTCGACGCTGAACGCCAACTACATGCTGGCCCGGTTGCGGGAAGCGGGATTCGAAGCGGCCTATCCGGGCCGGCGTGCGAGCCACGAGTTCATCGTGACGCTGAAGCGCGAGGCGCGCGAGCTCGGCGTGACCGCGATGGATTTCGCCAAGCGGCTTCTCGATCACGGTTACCATGCGCCGACCACCTATTTCCCGTTGCTGGTCCCGGAGTGCCTCCTGATAGAGCCCACCGAATCCGAGTCGCGCGAGGAGCTCGACGGTTTCGTCGACGCGCTGGCCGCCATCCGCAGCGAAGCCGCGACCGACGCGGCCGCCGTGAAGTCCGCGCCGCACACGATGCCGGTGCGCCGGCTGGACGACGTGCGCGCCGCCCGCCAGCTCGACATCGCCTGGAAGCCGGCCGCGGCGTGAGGGAATGAATCCGCAGCACCCACGTCCCGACAAGCGGACCACGGGGCCCGTGCGCCTGTCGCGCGCGTTCGGCAGCACCTATCGCGGCTTCCTCGCCGCGTGGCGGGAGGAGGAGGCGTTCCGCCAGGAATGCCTGTTCGCGCTCGCCGTCGTGCCGCTCGGCCTGTGGCTCGGCGACACCGGCGTCGAGCGCGCGCTGCTGGCCGGGCCGGTGTTCCTGGTGCTCGCCATCGAGCTCGTCAACAGCGCGGTGGAGGCAACGGTGGACCGCATCGGCGTCGAGCGGCATCCGTTGTCGGCGATCGCCAAGGAGCTCGGCTCCGCCGCCGTGTTCGTCGCGTTCCTGCTGCTCGGCCTCAACTGGCTCCTGGTGCTCGCATGGCCGCGCTAGTCTGCGGTTCGCTTGCGTACGACACCGTGATGGTCTACCCGGGCCGCTTCCGGGACCATATCCTGCCGGACAAGATTCACCTGCTGAACGTCTCCTTCGTGGTGCCGACGCTGCGCCGCAACTTCGGCGGCTGCGCCGGCAACATCGCCTACAACCTGCGGCTGCTCGAGTGCGACGGCCATGCGATGGGCACCGTCGGCCACGACTTCGGCCCGTACCGCGACTGGATGACGGAGAACGGCATGTCGCTGCGGCACGTGCAGGAACTGCCCGACGAATACACGGCGCAGGCCTACATCACGACGGACCTCGACGCCAACCAGCTCACGGCCTTCCATCCCGGCGCGATGACGCACTCGGCTCGCCTCACGGTTCCCGCGGACGGCAGCATCTCGATCGGCGTCTGCGCACCCGACGGCCGCGACGGCATGATCGCGCACGCCGGCCAGTTCGCCGAGGCCCGGATCCCGTTCATCTTCGACCCCGGCCAGGCGATGACGCTGTTCGGCGGAGTGGAGCTCGCGAAGTTCGTGGAGCAGTCGAAGTGGGTGACGGTCAACGACTACGAGGCGATGCTCCTGCAGGAGCGCACGGGGCTCGGGACCGGGGAACTTGCGGCGCGCGTCGAGGCCTATGTGATAACGCGCGGCGCCGAAGGGTCGACGGTATGCACCGGCGGGCGCCGCATCGAGATTCCTGCGGTCCGCGCGGCGGCGGTGGTCGACCCTACCGGCTGCGGCGACGCCTATCGCGCAGGCCTCGTTTACGGGCTCGAGCGCGGCATCGACTGGGAAACGACGGGTCGAATCGCTTCGCTGATGGGCGCGATCAAGATCGCGACCGTCGGCACGCAGGATCATCGATTTACGCTCAACGAATTCAGGGATCGATTTCATGAGACATTCGGCTA
>DATMEC010000103.1:0-4152 GCA_035557125.1 Steroidobacteraceae bacterium | reverse complement strand
GCCCAGCTCGAGGTGCAGCGCGACACGTTCATGCCGTTCTGGCTGATGCGCTTCTCGGAACTGCGCGGCCGCATGATCCAGTACTCGAAGACCGGCGAGGAGCCGCGGCGCATCGCGGAGTCCTACCTGAACTCCGTCGAGAACTCGATCAAGGTTCGCCGCAAGCAGTTCGACGCCCTGCTGGACCCGGCGCTCATCGCGAACGCCCGAGAAAAGGAGCAGGCGCTCGCCTCGGCCGCGGGATCCTTCGACCAAGTCGCGAAGGCCCAGGAGGCCTGGCGCAACATCCTCGTGCCTTACACGTTCATCGAGAGCGGCGCGGCCTTCAACAGCCAGCTGTTCCAGCACGCGCGCACGCTGGTGCGCGCGGCTGCGGAGCGGGCGAAGCCGAACGAGACGCGCCTGCCGGAGTACACGGAGGCGAGGCTGCCGGCCGTCGAGCAGGCGCTGAAGGCCGATGCGCCGATTTACCCGGAGTTCGAGGTACTGCGCCTGTCTTTCGGCCTCGAGCGCATGCGGGAATGGCTCGGCCCGGACGACGCGGTCGTGCGCCAGGTGTTCGGCAAGGACTCGCCCGACACGCTCGCGAACCGCGCGGTGCAGGGAAGCACGCTCGGCGAGGCCGCGGCGCGCATGGCGCTGTACGAGGGCGGGCAGGCCGCGATCGACGCGAGCCAGGATCCCATGATCCGCGTCGCGGTGGCGGTGGACCCGGCGGGCCGCGCACTGCGCAAGACCTTCGAGACCGAGGTCGAGGGACCGGTCGACCGCGCCCAGGAGGAGATAGCGAAAGCCCGCTTCGCGAAATACGGCACGAGCATCTACCCGGACGCGACGTTCACGCTGCGCCTGTCGTACGGCGCGATGCAGGGCTGGGACGAGAAGGGCGAGCCGGTGCGTCCGTGGACCGAGCTTTCGCGCGCGTTCGAGCGCGCGACCGGCGAGCCGCCGTTCAAGGTCCCGGAGCGCTGGATTGCGATGAAGGACAGCCTCGACATGTCGACGCGGGCGAATTTCACCACCAACAACGACATCGTCGGCGGCAACTCGGGCAGCCCGATGCTGAGCGCGAAAGGCGAGATCGTGGGTCTCGCGTTCGACGGCAACATCCACTCGATCTCGGGCAGCTACTGGTTCGACGAGCGGATGAACCGCTCGATCGGCGTGCACCCGGCTTACATCCGCACCGCGCTCGAGAAGGTTTACGGCGCGAAAGACCTGCTCGCGGAAATCGACCAGCGCTGATCGAGTCCGTTGATCCAGGCAAGCCGGGCGGGTCCCCGAGCGAGCGCGTAAGTTCCGGCGGCGCGAGCGAGGGTTCCCGCCCAGCTTGCCGGCATCAGCGGGCCGCGATCAGTTGAACCACTGGCGCAACTGCTCGAGCGCCTGCTCGTGGCGCAGGCCGGCGTAGAAGATGAGCACGATCAGGCCGCCGACGTAGGCGGCCGACAGCAGGGTCGTCACGTAGCCCAGCGCGATGATCGCGCCGTCACGCTCCGCCATGCCGAAGCACAGCAGCATGATCGCGAGCGCCGGGATCGAGTTCACGAAGGGCACGAGCGGGATCGGCGCCATCAGGAGCAGCACCGCGACGATCACGAGCACGCCGTTCAGGACGTTGATGGCGCGGCCGCCGGTCAGCGCGAGCCAGCGCGGGCGCACGAGGTGCTCGAAGCGCTCGGCCCAGCCACGCACTTTATGCAGGACTTTGCGCACGGTCATCGCCGGCAGGCTGTGATTGAGCAGCCGCTCCGGCAGCCAGGGCACGCGGCTCACCATCACCGCGAAACCGATGAGCAGCATGGGCAGCCCGAGCACGGTGCTCATGCCCGGGACCGTCACCGGCAGCAGGAAAGGCGCGGCGAGCACCCCGCAGAAGACCAGGAGCCCCTGCTCGCCGAGCGACGCGAGCAGGTCGCGCAGCGTGACCGCCGGATCGCGCACCGAGGCGGCCGCCGCGGCCAGCGCCGCGGACATCCGGACTTCGGGATTCCGGAACCGGATCCCGCTCACGAGCCGCGCCTCGCCTCGAGCGTCAGGTCGACGTCGAAGTCCTCGCGCACCCGCAGCGCGCCGAGCGCAACCGCAAACGGCTCGAGGCCGAGATCAGCGTGCGTCAGGCGGAATTCCGCATGCGCCTCGAGGCGATCGCCCTCGATGGTGACGGTGAACGGAGCCGAGATCAGGCTTTCGCGGCCGGCGATCGCGACGCGCACGCGCGCCTCGAAGCTGCCGGGATCACCGGCGACGGATTCCGACGTCAGCCGCATCGTGTCCTGGGTCGCGGCGTCGAGCAGCTTCGTACCGAGCAAGTTGTGGCGCGTCGCGTCGCGGTCCTTCTGCGGGACGGGCGCGGAGAAAATGCCGCCGACCGCGGCGCGCTCGTCCGCGTCGTCCACCACCAGCGACTCCAGCGGGAGGCTGAGCTCGAAGGCCGTCTCCGTGAGCGGCGCGCCGAGCGCGATCCGGCCGACGAGGCCGTCCGAGGTGATGAGGTGATCGTGGCCCAGCTTCTGCATCGGGCCGTCGCGGTAGACACGCACCACGAGGCGCGAAGCGACGACCGTCCATGATTGTGCGTCCCGTAGCGACTCCGCGGGCCCCGCGGCGACCGGCGGCGGCACTGCGGCCGCCGGCGCTTCGCCGCGCGGTGGCACGGCGCATCCCGCCACGGCGACGGCGGACAGGAGGATCCACGGGAGCTTGTGCATTGGGGTATTCTCCAAGACCTGATGCCGGCGCGAAACAGTTCCGTGCGTTATGGGTCGGTAGCGCAGTTCCTGCATTGGACGATAGTCGTCCTGCTGGTCGTCCAGGTCACGCTCGGCAAGATTGCGCACGAACTTCCGGTCGGGCTCGAACGGCTGGTGTTGATGGCCCGGCACAAGTCCGTCGGCATCACCATACTGGGTCTCGCGGTGATCCGCCTCGCCTGGCGCGGGATCGACCGCCCGCCTCCGCCGGTGCCGATGCCGCGCTGGCAGGAGATCGCCGCGCGGCTGAATCACTGGGCCCTGTACGCGCTGCTGTTCGCGTTGCCGCTGACCGGCTGGCTGATGTCGTCGGCCGCAAACCGGCCGGCGAGCTGGTTCGGGCTCATCCAGTTGCCCGACTTCATCGCACCCGACGCCGGGCTGAAGGAAGCCTTCGAGGAGGCGCACGAGCTGCTCGTGAACGTCCTTTTCGTGCTGGCGGGCCTTCACGTCGCCGCTGCGCTGAAGCACCAGTTCGTGAACCGGGACGGGCTCCTGTTCCGGATGCTGCCGGGGCGCGCGCGATGATGCCGCGCGCACTCGCGCCAGCTGTTGCGCTCGCCGTCGCGCTGTGCCCGGCCGCGCTCGCCGGACCGCGCCAGGCGGATGCGGCCTCCGGGACGCTCGAGTTCTCGGCGATACAGGCCGACGCCCGATTCACCGGCACTTTCAAGCAGTTCCGGGTTGTGTTCGACTTCGATCCCGGGCAACCCGCAGCAGGCCGGCTCGACGTGACCGTGGACACGTCATCCATCGACACGCAGGACGGCGAGCGCGACGAGATCCTGCGCGGTCCGGACTTCTTCTCAGCGGCAAAGCACCCGCAGGCCGTGTACCACGCCGAACGTTTCGAGCGGGTGGGCAGCGGCTGGCGCGCCGAAGGTGAGCTGACGATGCGCGGCAAGACCCGGGCCGTGCCCGTCACCTTCACGCTGGCACCTGCTGGAGATGCGACGGTCATGCACGGAAAGGCGAGCATCAAGCGCCTCGACTTCGGCCTCGGCCAGGGCGAATGGGCCTCCACCGAGTGGGTCGGCGACTCCGTCGACATCCGCTTCGAGCTGAGGCTCGTGCCCGTCGGCTGAGGCCGAATCCATGGATGTGACCGCGCCACGGCAGTTCGACAGCGTCGAGGACTGCGTCGAAGCCGTGCTCGCAAAGGTCGGCCGGCGCATCGTGCTCTGCACGCCGATCGGAGCGGGCAAGCCGGTCGCGCTCGTCAACGCCTTTTATCGCCGCGCCGTCGCCGACACCGGCCTCCAGCTCACGATCCTCACCGGCCTGACGCTCGCGCGTCCGCAACCCGGGAGCGAGCTCGAGCGGCGGCTGGTCACGCCCATCACCGCGAAGGTCTTCAGCAACGCGCCGGAGCCGGAATGGATCGCGCCGCTGCGCGCCG
>DATMEC010000102.1:0-12294 GCA_035557125.1 Steroidobacteraceae bacterium | reverse complement strand
CCGCATGGGCACGAGTATCCTCGCCTACTACCTCGAGCGCGAGAAAGGCAACTACACGCGCGCTCTCGGCCGCTACAACGGCAGCCTCGGCCGTCGCGAATACCCGGATCTCGTGCTCGGCCGGCTCAACTCGCGCTGGCGCCGCTGAAGGGGACGCACCCCTTCATATTCGTGAAGGGGACGCGCCCCTCTGCGAATATGAAGGGGTGCGTCCCCTTCAGCGGCCCAGGAAAACTTCGGGCCATTCCACCGAAGCGGGCCCGATGTCCTCCACCTCGACCGAGTCGACCCGCGCCATCGGCGGGCCGACGTGAAGCCACGCGACGAGCGCATCGAGCGCTGCCGGAGACCCCGCCGCAAGCACGAGCACCGAGCCGTCCGGGCGATTCTCGGCGCGGCCCCGCAGTCCGAGGGCCGTCGCGCGCTCGGCCGTGCTGGCGCGAAACCAGACGCCCTGGACGCGCCCGCGGACCGAGGCCCGCCGCGCGGCCTCGGGAACCTGCGTGGAGGACCGCTGCATCGCGCGCGCTGTTCAGGCCACCGGAGAATCCGGGCCCCCGTCGCCGTCCAGGAATTGCCGGCAGAAGATCTCCAGGCAGATCGAGCTCCAGACGGCCTCGTAGTGCGGCCCGACGTCCGACCTCCGCTTGCGCCGCAGCGACAGCAACCCGCGCGAACGGGTGCGGTCTTCGGCCAGCATCTGGCGCCAGCGGGACAGCGGCTCGTTCAGCCAGCGCGTCGTGTGGGTCGGGAAACCCTGCTTGCTGCGGTACACCCACTCGTGCGGGAAGGAACGCGCCATCAGCCGCTTGAGCACGGGCTTGGCGAGCGTACCGGTCACCTTGAGCTGCGACGGGAGCACTCGCGCGACGGCCAGCATCTCGGGCGACAGGAACGGCGTCGAAACCGGGATGCCGAACGGGGCGCTCAGGCGGTCGAGCACCGCGAAGTGGCTCTGGTTGAAACTGTAGATGTCGAGGCGCTGCATGCGTTCCACGGCCGGATCCCGTGGGTCGTAGAACTGATCGAGCACGCGTGGGCTCTGCCCGCGCGGGCGAAAGTGAAGGTCCTTGACCGGCGCCCGGGCCCGGCCGTACCCGATGGCGTACTGCGACTTCAGGTAGCCGTGCTCGTCGAGCTCGAGGTACTGGCGCAGGCGCCGGATCCGCTCGTTGTCGTTGTAGGGCAATCGCGCGGCAAGCAGGCGCCGCAGTGGCCGGGGAATGATGCCGAGGATCCTGCGGCGCCGATTGAATGTCGCAATGGCGACGGCATCCGGCGGGCCGAACATGACGTCGGCGGAATGCCCGTGCAGGATCGTTTCGAAGCGCGTACCGGCGTGCTCGAAAAGGCCCGCGAGCACCAGCGAATTGAAGTGCCGCGGCAATTCCTCCAGCCGCCACACGATCCACGGGAGGAGCGCCTCGAACCGGGCCTCGTCGACGTCGACGATCTGGTGCTTGATGCCGACGTGCTTTGCAATCGCGATCGCAAGGTCCAGTTCCGGGTTCTCGCCGGGCCAGCGCGCCGTCAAGGCGACGCAGTCCCGGATGCCGGCCTGCTTGGCTTTCAGTGCGAGTAACGACGAGTCGACGCCGCCGCTCAGCAGGATGCCCACGCTGGAATGACTTTCCTTGAGCCGGCTCATGTACGCGTCGAGGCCGGCATCGGCGCGATCCGTCCACGCATCCAGGCCGTCGCCGGCATTCCCAGGCTCGAATTCGAGACGCCAGTAGCGAAGTTCGACGGGGTCGTTGCCCGGCGCGAAGCGGACATAGCTCGCCGGAAGAACCTGGCTGACGTCGCGCAGCAACGTCTCGCCGATGACGAAGCGGTAGTGGATGGCCTGCCGCAGGCCTTCGCGGTCGATCTCGAGCCTCCCGACCAACGGGACCAGGTTCTTGATCTCGGATCCCCACGCGATGCCCGCCGGGCACCGCCCGAAGAACAACGGCCGGGAACCAAACCGGTCCCTGACCAGCGTGACCTCGCCGGAATCCAGCCGGGCAATGGCCAGCGAAAAGCTGCCGGTGAGCCGTGCGAAGAGCGCATCGCCGTGCTGCGCGAACAATCGCGCGATGCCGGCCGCGCCGTCGGCACCGGTCCCGTGCGTGTCGGCGGCGGGCGAAGCGGCCAGTTCCCGCAGGTTCTCGACGGTCCCGTCGAGCAGCACCATCCAGGAATCGTCGTGGTGAATACCCGGGCCGGGGCCGCGATACGCAGCCAGCGCGCGCGGCGTGGCCACCTGCACTGGCTGGACTGCGACCCGGGATGCGCTCCGTGCGACGCACGCCTGCCAACCGGGCGACCGCGACAGTCCCGCCACATCCCGGCCCGTCACGCCAACGAACGAAGCGAAATTCGACATCGGACCGTCCACGGGCGCGGCAACAGGAACCGGGATGGTGACGGCTCGATGCCGATGCGCGCAAGCCATCGCTCAGGACTTCACCTAGAATCCACGCGATGCCGGATATCCTGGTCCTTTATTACAGCCGCCACGGCGCGACCGCGGAGCTGGCGCGGCAAGTCGCCCGTGGCGTCGATGGCGTCTGCGGATGCAGCGCGCGCCTGCGCACGGTGCCACCGCACGGCGCAACGGGCGCCGTCGCAAGGCCGGCGGATGGCGCGGCTCTCGCGACGCACGAGGACTTGCGCGAATGCGCCGGGCTCGTGCTGGGGAGCCCGGTCCGCTTCGGCAACATGGCGGCGCCGCTCATGGCGTTCTTCGACGGCACCTCGAGCCTGTGGCTGACGGGCGTGCTGGCGGGCAAGCCGGCCGGCGCGTTCACCTCGGGCAGCACGTTGCACGGTGGCCAGGAGACGACGCCGCTGGGGATGCTGCTGCCCTTGCTGCACCACGGGATGCTGATCGTGGGCCTGCCGTTCACGGAAGCGGCGCTGTCGGAAACCGAGGGTGGCGGAACGCCCTACGGCGCGAGCCGTGTCGTGCGCGAAGGCGAACGGCGAGCGCTCACCGACGAGGAGCGCAAGCTCGCGCAGGCGCTCGGCGCACGTGTCGCCAGCGTCGCGCTTGCCCTCCGCACGCGGAGCACATGAACGAACCGGCACGTACCGCGCGCTGCGCCGCCATCGCAGCCTGGCTCGCGCTTGCCGGATCCGTTGCGCTGTGGCAGGTATCGGGTTCCGGCATCGGCGTCATCGCGACGCTGATTGCCGGCCTGCCGCTGTTGCTTCCGCTGCCGGGCCTTTTGCGCGGCGCGCGCCGCAGCCTGCGGGCCGCGCCGATGATGCTTGCGCCGGCGCTCGCGCTCGCGGTCACTGAATTCCTCGTCAACCCGCCGGCGCGGCCGTTCGCGGGCGCAACGCTCGCACTCGTGCTCGCCGCATTCGCCGGGATCCTGGCGGCCCTCAGGACGCTGCCGCCGGACTGAGTCAGGCTGCGCCGCGCGCGAGCCAGTCGCGGACGAACGGCACGGTGAGCCGTCGCTGGGCCGCCAGCGACTCCGTGTCGAGCGCATCGAGCATGCGGCACAGCGTCGCGAAATCCCGCGGCGCACGCCGCGTCAGGAATGCGAGCGTCTCGTCCGGCAGCTCGAGACCGCGACGCTCGGCGCGGCGCCGCAGCGCGTCGGGTTGCAGGGATTCCGCGAGCGGCTCGAGCCGGTGCACCTCGCAGGCCCGAAGGCGCGATGCCAGGTCCGGCAGGCGGACCGCGGTCGACGCCGGGCTGCCCGCGGCCGCGATCGCGAGTCTCGCCTGCTGCTCGGCCAGGCCGTTGTAGAGCGTGAAAAGCGCGGCCTCGAATGCCGCATCGCCCGCGACGGCATCGAGGTCGTCGAGCGCGACGAGCGCGAGCTGTTCGAAGCCGTCCAGAATCTGGGGACCGTCCGTGCGCAGCTGCGCGAGCGGCAGGTAGGCGGCAGGCCGCCCGGCGCGCCCTGCCTCGGCGCAGACCGCCTGCAGCAGGTGGCTGCGTCCCGACCCGGGCGGACCGTAGACCCAGACCGGTGCGTTCAATCTGCCGTCCGCCAGCCGCCTCAGTGCCTCCACCACCGCGGCATTGGCGCCGGGCACGAACGTGTCGAAGCGCAGCGAAACGCCGAGCTGGACGCCGAGTGGCAGTTGCCGCACGGCGTCAGGCGGCTCCGCGGCGAGAGCGGCTTACGGCGATCGCCTTGCGGACGTAGGTCAGCACGTAGTCGACGCCGCTCACGACCGTCGTCACGAGGACGAGCGCGCCGAGTCCCGGGACCAGCCAGTCCGGGAGGTCCCGGAACGCTGCCTGCCAGACGACGGCAATGACGTACAGCAGTTGCACGAGCGTGTTGAGTTTCGACGGCGCGGTCGGACGGCCCTCGACCGGCCCGAACAGCGACCGGTAGACTCCTGCGCCGGCCCCGATCACGACGTCGCGCGCGACCGCAACGGTCGCGAGCCAGACCGGCACGAGGCCAATGACCGCAAGCGTGATGAACACGCTGACGAGCAGCAGCTTGTCGGCGAGGGGGTCGAGCCACTTGCCAACCTCGGACGTCCACCCGAAAGTCTTGGCGAGGTAGCCATCCAGCATGTCCGAGATCGCCGCAATCGCGAACAGCACAAGCGTGTGGCCGTAGCGACCCTCTGCCAGGAGCACGACGATCGGCACGGTCAGCGCGATTCGCAGCAGGCAGATGAAATTCGGGACGGTAGCCAGCTTCATGGCGAAAGCGCGTAGATCAGGCGGCCGGCATCGACAGGTTGCAACCTGCCGTCGCGCAGGATCGCCTGGCTGAGCGCGTCGGGGTCGCCGCGCACGTTCACGCGGAACGACACCGAATCGGCGTTCACCTCGTCGACGGTGACACCTCGCACCGGCGCGAGCCTCGTCAGCGTGCGCATGGCCGATGCATAGGATTCGATCGTGGCGATGCCCGTGACCGTCACCGACAGCTCGCTGCGCTGTGCGGCGCCCTGCGAGGCGTAGACACCGGCATAGCGCCCGGCCGCAAGTTCCGGCCCGGCCTCCAGCTCGCCCGCGGCGCCGCCCGAGGCGCCCGCCGACGTGAAAGTCCACTCGACCTGGTATTCGCCGGCGGTCGACAGGCGCGCGCGCCCGATGAGCACGCCGTCGGCGCCGTAGCGCCGGGCCGCGTCCACGAGCGCATCGTGGTTCCCGGACCAGGCCTGCTGCATCGCGGCCACGAGGTCGTCGCCGGCGTCCGGCCACACGACCGGAAGGCCGTGGCGGGCGGCGCTCGAGTCGACGCGCTCCTTCTCGGCGCTGGTATCGCTCGCGGACACGAGCGCGCGGCGGCCGCCGCCGCGGTCGAGCGCGAGCCAGACGAGGGTCACCGGCCGCTCGTTGCCCCAGAACGCGAGGCCGGAAGCATCCACAGCGTTCTCGATCTCAGGCCCGTTCAAGCGCACCGTAAGCTGGTTGCCGGCGGCGCGACGGAAGCTCGTGACGTAGCGCGAGGCCTGCTCCACCAGTGGCTTCAAGTTTGGCAAGTCCGGCGCGTCGCTGCGGCCGGTGACCCGCGTCAGGACGGCGCGCATGGCCTCGCGGAAGGCCGCGTCGTTGTCGCCGCTGTAGGCCACGGTGACCGAGTACAAGTCGGCGAGCGGCTCAGCCTGCGCCGGCATCGCCAGCACGGCGAATGCCAGCAACGCGAGCCAGGTGCGACATCGTCGCGGGAGGCCGGGGTCAGGGCGTGCGCTCACGCTACAATAGTACACCGATGACAGAACGCACCTCGCTGACATACCGGGATGCCGGCGTCGACATTGACGCCGGCGAAGAGCTCGTCGAGCGGATCAAGCCGCGCGTGGCGCGCACGCAGCGGCCGGAAGTGCTGGCCGGCATCGGCGGCTTCGGCGCGATGATCGAGATCCCCGAGGGCCGCTGGCGGCGCCCGGTCCTGGTCGCCGGCACCGACGGCGTCGGCACCAAGCTCCGGCTCGCGATCGACACGGGCCTGCACGGCGGCGTCGGTCAGGACCTCGTCGCCATGTGCGCGAACGACGTGGTGGTCCAGGGCGCGGAGCCCCTCTTCTTCCTCGACTACTACGCGACCGGGCGCCTCTCGGTGGATGTCGCAGAGCGCGTCATCGCCGGCATCGCCGATGGCTGCGTGAAGGCGGGATGCGCGCTCGTCGGTGGCGAAACCGCCGAGATGCCCGGCATGTACGCCGAGGGCGACTACGACCTCGCGGGATTCTGCGTCGGCGTCGTCGAGCGCGAACGCATCATCGACGGGCGACGGACGCGCGCGGGCGACGCCGTCATCGGGCTCGCCTCTTCAGGGCCGCACTCGAACGGCTTCTCGCTGATCCGCCGCCTGCTGGCGGATGCCGGCGCCGATGCGTCGACGCGCATCGGGGGGGCGCGGCTCATCGACCTGCTCATGGCGCCGACGCGCATCTACGTAAAATCGTTGCTCGGCCTCGCGGCCGCGATCGACGTCCACGGCTTCGCGCACATCACCGGCGGCGGACTCACCGACAACATGCCGCGCGTGCTTCCGGACGGCCTCGGCGTGCGCCTCGACCCGCGCGCCTGGCGCCGGGAGCCGGTCTGGGACTGGATCCAGGAGAGCGGACGCATCAGCGACGCGGAAATGCACCGCACGTTCAATTGCGGAATCGGCATGGTCGCGATCGTCCCGCCCGCCGCCGTGGAAGCCGCCCTTGCGCAGCTCGGCGGCGCCGGCGAGCAGGCTTCCGTCATCGGCGAGGTCGTCACGGGCGCGGGCGTGCAGATCGGCTGATGGCCCTGCGCTTTGCCGTGCTGATTTCCGGACGCGGCAGCAACATGCTGGCACTCGAGCACGCCACCCGCGACGGGCGCATCGACGGGCGGATCGCGGCCGTGATCTCCGACCGCGCGGACGCCGCCGGCCTCGACGCGGCGCGTGGAATCGGCGTGCCGGCCACGGTCGTCGCGCCGTCACGCGGCGAGGGCCGCGACGCCTACGGGCGGCGGCTCGCCGACGCCGTCGCGTCGAGTGGTGCCGCGCTCGTCGCACTCGCCGGCTTCATGCGCATCCTGGACGGCGATTTCGTGCGCGCCTGGCAGGGGCGCCTCCTCAACATCCACCCTGCCCTGCTGCCCGCCTACCGCGGCCTGGACACCCACCGTCGGGCTCTCACGGCCGGCGAGGCTCGCCATGGCTGCACGGTCCATTTCGTCGTCGAGGAACTGGATGCGGGGCCCGCGGTCATCCAGGGCAGGCTCGCGGTCCGGCCGGGCGAGGACGAAGCGGCGCTGTCAGCGCGCGTTCAGCGGCTCGAGCACATTGTTTATCCGCGCGCGGTCGGCTGGTTCGCGGACGGCCGGCTCGAATGCCGCGACGGCGCGGCGTGGGTCGACGGACGCCCGGCGGGACCCGTCGTGGTCGAGGAGGAGACTTGAAGGCAATGGCGATCGGAGTGCTGGCAATCCTGGCGGCGGCACCCGCGGATGCCGACGGGGCGCTCGCGCCTTTCGTCGCGGAATACGACGTCCGCTACGGGCGCATGGCGGTGGGCACGAGCCGCACGGAGCTCGCCGAGGCAAACGGTCACTGGACGATCGAGTCCACCTCGACGGCAATCGGCTTCGCCCGCGTGGTCGCCTCTGGCACGCTCAGGCAGCGTTCCGAGTTCGACCTGCCCGGCGGCGAGCCGCGTCCGCGGCGCTACACGTTCGACGACGGCACCAACCGCACGGGCCGCGACGTCGCGCTCGAGTTCGACTGGAGCGCCGGGCGGGTAAGCGGCACGGCCGAGGACGAGCCCGTCGACCTCCCGACCGTCGAAGGCCTGCAGGATGCGGCTTCGATGCAGGCGCTCGTGCTTGCGCTACTGCGCTCCGGCCGCGAGCCCGGCACGATCGCCATGATCGAGAAGGACAAGGTGAAGTACTACCGCTACACGCTGCTGCGCCGCGAAACGCTCAATACCGCGCTCGGCGACGTCGAGACCATCGTGTACCGGAGCGCTCGCGACGGCTCGGACCGCGAGACGCTGACCTGGCATGCACCGAAGCTCGGTTTCGCCGCCGTGCAGGCCGAGCAACGCGTCGACGGCAAGCGTGGATTTCAAACTTACATCCGCAGCTACAGCCCCGGCGGCTAGTCCTCAGGTTCTCGGAAGCGTCACGCCCTTCTGCCCCTGGTACTTGCCGCCGCGGTCTTTGTACGAAGTCTCGCAGACTTCGTCCGCCTCGAAGAACAACATCTGCGCGACACCCTCGTTGGCATAGATGCGCGCAGGCAACGGCGTCGTGTTGGAGAATTCGAGCGTGACGTGCCCTTCCCACTCGGGTTCCAGAGGCGTTACGTTGCAAATTATCCCGCAACGCGCATAGCTGCTTTTTCCAACACAGACAACGAGCACGTTACGAGGAATCCGGAAGTGCTCCACGGTTCGCGCCAGCGCGAACGAGTTTGGCGGAACGATGCAGACGTCACCCTCGAAATCGACGAAGTTCTTGGTGTCGAAGTTCTTCGGATCGACGATCGTCGAGTTGATGTTGGTGAAGATCTTGAACTCGGGCGCGCAACGCACGTCGTAGCCGTAGCTCGAGGTGCCGTACGAGACGATCTTGCGCCCGTCGACCTCGCGGACCTGGCCCGCTTCGAACGGCTCGATCATTCCCTGCGCCGCCATCCGGCGGATCCACTTGTCGGCCTTGATGGTCATTGTTCTGCCTCGATCCGGATGGTCGGCATCTTCACGGCGCCCCTGATCGCGCTGGCAGCCAGCGCCCCGGCTGCGCGGCGCGCGATGGCGTGGAACGCGGCGGCGACGGGCGAGTCGGGCGCGCCAACCACCGTGGGATTCCCGGAGTCCGCCTGCGCGCGGATCGCGCCGTCGAGCGGCAGCTCGCCGAGCAGGACCGTCTCGTAGCGCTCGGCGAGCGAGCGTCCGCCGCCGGCGTCGAAGACGTGAGATTCGTGCCCGCAGGCGGGACAGCGGTGCAGGCCCATGTTCTCGACGATGCCGAGCACGGGAACGCCGACCTTGCGGAACATCTGCAGCCCCTTGCGGGCGTCGAGCAGCGCGATCTCCTGCGGCGTCGTGACGATGACAGCCCCGGAAACCGGCACGCGCTGCGTCAGCGTCAGCTGGATGTCGCCGGTGCCCGGCGGCATGTCGACGACCAGGTAGTCGAGCCCGCCCCAGCGCGTGTCCGCGAGCATCTGGGCCAGGGCCTGGGTCACCATCGGCCCGCGCCAGGCCATGGGCTGGTCGGAATCGACCAGGAACCCGATCGACATCACGGGCAGGCCGTGGCCACGCGGCGGGTCGAGCGTCTTGCCGTCGGCCGTCGTGGGGCGCTGCCCTTGCAGCCCCATCATCCGCGGCATGCTCGGCCCGTAGATGTCTGCGTCGAGGAGGCCGACGCGCGCGCCCTGCGCCGCGAGTGCGAGCGCGAGATTGGCGGCGACCGTGGACTTTCCGACGCCGCCCTTGCCGGATGCGATGGCAATCACGTTGCCGACTTCCGGCAGCGGGCGCAGGCGCGGGTCGGCGACGAATGCCGGGATACGCGCGGAGATTTCGTATCGCGGCCGGTCCCGGACGCCTTCCGCCGCCAGCGTGACGTCGAGGGCCTGCGCCAGCGTCGCCTCGTAACCGCCAACGGGGAAGCCGAGGACGATGCGCGCGACCGGGCCGTCCGCTCCGTCGGTGACGGAGTCGACGGCGCCGGCTTCGAGCAGCGTCATGCCGAGGTTCGGTTCGACGTGACGCCCGAGCGCGGCCTTCAGGCGATCGAGCGGATCCGGGGCCATTGATGGGTTCCAGTTGGGGGCGGCATTGTAGCCGATGGGCCTTCGCGGGCCGGCGCCGCAGGGGGCTATGGCATACTGCCCGTTCGGGATGTGCTGGAATCATCCCGTAATAAAAGCCGGAGTCGGATGGGAATTTTCGGAGGCTACCGGGCGGATCGCCTCATCGCGGAGGTTCGGGAGAGTGGCGACCCGACCACCGCCAAGGCGAAGGCGGCACTGACCAGGCTGCAGGGCCTGGGCCAGAACGCCATCAAGCCGATCGTCGACGCGCTCGCAACCTCGGACAAGCGCGAGACCATAGCGTTCGTCGAGGTGCTGACGCCGCTCATCGACAACAAGTCGTTCCCGCTGCTGGCGAAGGCGCTGGCGGAGGAAAACCCGCGCGCGGTCGCCGGCGTCGCGTGGGCGCTCGCCTCCTCGCGCAACTATTCACCCGGGCTGCTGCTCGACCTGCTGCAGGTCCCGGCCGTATCCAAGCCCGCGGTGCTCGACATCATCGCCTCGCAGAAGAACCGCTTCAACCTGCGGGACCTCCTGAACGCCGCCTACAACCAGGACCCGAACGAGAAAGCCGCACTGTTCCGGATCGCGGGCGAGCTGGTGGACGCGGACTCCGTGGACGAGCTGGTCTCCCGCGTCGACGGCAAGGACACCATCGCGCGCACCCACATCATCTCCCTGCTCGCCCGTTTCGACACGCCCAAGGTGCGCGCCGCACTGCAGCGCACGCTCAAGGACCCGAACAAGCTGGTGCGCGCGGCGGCACTGCGCGCCATCACCAACGGCAGCGGCCAGGCCGATCCGGCGATGGTCGCGCCACTCCTGCGCGACCCGGACATCGACGTCCACAACCCCGCGATCGAGCTTCTGTGCCGCAGCAAGCATCCGGACACGGTCCGCCATCTCGTGGAAGTGCTTAAGGACGAGTCCGAGAGCGCACGCCGCGCGGCGGTCGAGGTGCTGAACGTCGTCGGGGACGAGAACTCCATCAAGCACCTGCTGAAGGCGATCCGCGACGCCGACTGGTGGGTCCGCAGCCGCGCCGCGGACGCGCTCGGGAAGATCGGCGGCCCGACGGTCATCTCGGCGGCGCTGCAGCTCGTCTCGGACAAGGACGAGGAAGTGCGCCGCACGGCGATCGAGATCCTCAACCAGACGCGCGACGAGCGCGCGCTCGCCTACCTGATCGAGGCGACCCGCGACAAGGACTGGTGGGTCAGCGAGCGCGCGGTGGACGCGCTCGGGGCGATGGGCAACAAGAAGGCCGTGCCGCGGCTGCTCGAGATGCTGAAGTCGAACCCGAAGTCGGTGCCGACCGTGGTGCGCGCGCTCGGCAAGATCGGCGACGCCGCCGCGACCGAGGGTGTCCTGCAGGCGCTCGACCGCAGCGAGACCGACATCCGCGTCGAGGGCATGTCCGCGCTCGCCCGCCTCGCCGACGACAGGTCCGTCGACGCCGTACGCGAGAAGATCCTGCCGTTCACCACGCTCACGGACCAGACGCTGGCCGGCGCCGCGCAGCGCGCCATCAGCGAGCTCGACACGCGCTTCGGCACGTCTTCCGTGCTGGCAGCGCCGGGCACGCTGACGCAGGCCGCCGCCGCGGCACGCGCGGACCAGCAGCGCACGTTGCTGATCGAGTCCGCCGACGTCTCTGCGATCATGAAGAAGGCCGAGGCACTGCAGCGCCTCGACATCGGGACGCTGAAGCCCGGCGACATCCTCGAGGGCCGCTACAAGTACATCGAGCGCATCGGCCGCGGCGCGTTCGGCACGGTGCTGCTGATGGAGGACACCGTCGTCGACGAGCGCCTGGTGCTCAAGTTCCTGAACCCGAGCATCGCCAACGACGAGGAGATGATGCAGCGGTTTGTGCACGAGCTGCGCTACAGCCGCAAGATCACGCACCCCAACGTGATCCGCATCTACGACTTCCTGCACATCCGCGGCAACTACGCGATCTCGATGGAATATTTTCCGTCGCACACGCTCGGCGGCGAGGTCTCCGACGGCAAGCCGGTCGCGCTGCGCCGCGCCGTGCGCCTCGGCATGGACGTCGCCAAGGGCATGTCGGTCGCGCACGCGGTCGGCATCGTGCACCGCGACCTCAAGCCGGCGAACGTCCTGATCAACGACGAGGGGGTGCTGAAGGTCGTGGACTTCGGTGTCGCCGCGGCCCAGCATCAGGGCGACACGCAGCTCACCAAGACCGGTTACGTGATCGGCTCGCCGAAGTACATGGCCCCGGAGCAGATCCTGGGCAAGAAGGTCGACGAGCGCGCCGACATCTACTCGCTGGGCGTGATCCTCTATGAGCTGATGACCGGCACGCCGCCATACCACCGCGGCGACCACATGTCGGTCATGTACCAGCACGTGCAGGGTCGCGCCCGGCCGCCGATCGAGCTCAACCCCGCACTGCCCCAGGGGATATCCGACCTGATCATGAAGAGCATGTCCGTGGACAAGGAAAAGCGCTTCGCGAGCATGGACGAGGTCGGTGTGGCGCTCGAACGATTCTTGTGATTCACTCGCGGCGCAATGCCGCGTATCGACGCATTCCTGAAGCTCG
>DATMEC010000101.1:0-6395 GCA_035557125.1 Steroidobacteraceae bacterium | reverse complement strand
CTGGCTCGAGATGCGGATCGCCACGACCCGGTCGTCGCCGGCGGCGAACATCTGCGTCAGGATGCGGTTCGCGCTCGGCGGGAACTCGTGCCGGATCGACTCGAGCTTGGTCCGCACCTCGAACCCGACGGCCGACGGGTCGCGGTCCCACTCGAAGAATACGACGAGCTCGGCGCCCGTCTCGGACGACGTGGAGCGGATCTCCTTGATGCCCGAGAGGGTCGCGATCGCCTCCTCGGCCGGGCGCGTGATGAGTTGCTCGACTTCCTCGGGTGTCGAGCCGGCGTAGGGGATCGTAATCTGGATGCCGGGGAAGCGGATGTCCGGGAACAGCTCGAGCGGCAGCAGGCGCAACGCGATCACCCCGATCAGCGAGATCGCGATGAAGGTCATTAGCGTAGTGACGGGCCTGTTGAGCGCGAAGCGCGTGTGGAACATGGCTCAGCCTCCGGCATGCTCCGCCGCGACGCGCGCGCCGGCGCCGGCGCGCGCCGGCTGGAACTGCTTGCGGTCGAGCAGCGAGTAGACGACCGGGATCACGAGCAGGGTGAAGAAGCTCGCCACGGCCACGCCGCCGATGACGGTGATCGCCATGGGCTTCCTGATCTCGGCGCCCTCGCCGAGGCCGATCGCCATCGGCAGCAGGCCCAGGATCGTCGTGAGCTTGGTAATGACGATTGGGCGCAGGCGCAGCCGCGCCGCCTCGACGATCGCCTCGTGCTTCCCCAGCCCCTTCTCGCGCTGCTGGTTGACCGCGTCGATCAGCACGATCGACTGGTTGACCACGATACCCGCCAGCATGATGAGACCGATATACGCGACCACGTTCACGGTCGTCCCGGTCAGGAACATCGCCC
Organism: Steroidobacteraceae bacterium; assembly: GCA_035557125.1. Lineage (GTDB taxonomy): Bacteria > Pseudomonadota > Gammaproteobacteria > Steroidobacterales > Steroidobacteraceae > SCUD01. The sequence goes on along the minus strand of DATMEC010000101.1, from coordinate 5,538 downwards.
AGACCGAGCCCACCAGTGCGAGCGGGATCGTCAGCAGGATCACGAACGGGTGCAGCAGCGATTCGAACTGCGAAGCCATGACGAGGTAGACCAGGAACACGGCGAGCAGCATCGTGAACTGCAGCGAGCGGAAGGACTCCTGCATGTCGTCGCTCTGGCCGCTGACCGCCGCCGCCACGCCGACCGGCATGTCGACCGACGCGACGATGCGCTCGAGCTCCGCCACGGCCGAGCCGAGGTCGCCGCTCGACAGGTTCGCCGACACGATCGCCACGCGCTGCTGGCGGGTGCGCCGGATCTCGGCCGGGCCCGTCGCGACCGTGACGTCGGCGACCGCGGACAGCGGCACCGGGCGGTCGCTGCCAGGATTGACGATCAGCGCGCGGATCTCGTCGACCGAGGAGGCGCGCGTGTCGATGCTGCGCACCAGCACGTCGATCTTCTTCTCGCGCAGTTTGTAGCGCGTCGCGACGTCGCCGCGCACGCTCGAAACGACCCGGTCGGCGAGCTCGCGCACGGTGATGCCGAGCTGGGCCGCGCGCTCCTGGTCGAACACGATCTGGATCTCCGGGTTGCCGGCCTCGACGGTCGACTTGATGTCGCTGAACGTCGGGCTCGCCTGCATGCCGAGGCGCACCTGCTGCGCCGCGGTCCGCAGCCGGTCGAGGTCATAACCGGTGATCGTGACCTCGAGCGGCGAGGAGAAATTGAAGAGCGCGGGACGGCTGAACTGGTACTGGACGCCGGCCAGGCCTGCGAAGCTGCCGCGCAGCGCGGCGATCGCGGCCTGCTCCTCGCGCGTGCCGGCTCCGGGTTGCAGGGTGACAGACAACCGGCCGGTGTTCTCGCCGGCGTCCGTCGGGCTGGCGTCGAGCCGGTTGCCCGTGCCGGTCACGGCGTACGAAAGGGCGATGCCGTCCAGTTCCATGGCCTGCGACTGGGCGACGGCCATGGCGCGGTCGGTTTGCTCGAGCGGCGTGCCCGGCGCGAGCCGCAGGTCCGCGATGAACTCGCCCTGCGACAACTGTGGTATGAGCTCCGAGCCGAGGCGCGGGACCAGCGCCAAGGTCAGCAGCAGGATCGCGGCCGACACCGCGACCACGCGGCCGCGGTTCTCGAGCGACCAGCGCAAAGCCGGCAGGTACGCGCGCTGCACGGCGGCGAATCCGGTCTGTGTCGGCCGCGCGGCAAAGCCGAAGAGCCACGCCATGAATCCCGAGACGCGGCTCGTGATGCGGCGCTTGACGGCGAGGGCGCGGGCAATGCCGCGGCCAATGCGTCCCGGGTTGCGCTCCGGATCGGGCACCGCGTACTCGGGCTTGCCGGCCGCGAGCATCGGCACCAGCGTCATTGCGACGACGAGCGAGAACAGCAGCGAGAAACTGACGGTCAGCGCCTGGTCGCGGAACAGCTGGCCGGCGATGCCGGTGATGAACACCATCGGGAAGAACACGGCGACGGACGTGAGCGTCGCCGCGGTGATGGCCGTGCCGACCTCGCTGGTGCCCAGGGTCGCCGCCTCGACGCGCGAGAGGCCTTCCTCGCGGTGGCGCACGACGTTCTCCAGCACCACGACGGCGTTGTCGACCAGCATGCCGACCGCGAGCGCGATCCCGCCGAGCGACATGATGTTGAGCGACAGGTCGAACATGTACATCGCCACGAACGTGCCGATCACCGAGACCGGGATGGCAAGTCCGGTGATGAAGGTCGCGCGCGCGTCGCGCAGGAACAGGTACAGGACCAGGATCGCGAGCAGGCCGCCGAGCAGCGCGGCCTCGCGTACCTCGCCGATCGCCGAGGATATGAAAGTCGACTGGTCGTAGACGAGCTTCATCTCGCTCCCGGCCGGCAGCGACTTGGCGAGCTCCTCGATGCGCTCACGGATTCCGCGCGCGAGCTGGACCGTGTTCGCGTCGCCTTCCTTGTAGACCGCGAGCTCGACCGACTCGCGTCCGTTCACGCGCGTGATCGCCTCGCGGTCCTTGTAGCCGCTCGTGACCGAGGCGACGTCGCGCAGGTACACGGCGCGGCCGTCCACGGTCGCGATGATGGCGTCCGCCATCTGCTGCACCGACGTGAACTCGTTCAGCGTGCGCACCAGGAAGCGCTGCGTGCCCTGCTCGAGCCGGCCGCCGGAGAGATTGACGTTCTCCTCGCGCAGCCGCTGCGCAATCATGTCGATCGAAAGGTTGAGCTGGGCGAGCTTCTGCTGGTCGACGAATATCTGGATCTCGTCCTCGTAACCGCCGCTGACCTTGACGGCCGCGGAGCCGTCAACGGACTCGAGGTCGGGCTTCAGCCGGTCGTCGGCGAAGCGGCGCAGGCCCTTGAGGCGCTCGATTCCGCCGGACTGGCCAGGGCTCGCTTTCGCGAAGTCGTCGGTGTCGACGAAGGCGTAGCGCATGACGGGCTCGGTGGAGGGGTCGAACCGCAGCAGGATCGGCCGGCTCGCCTCGAGCGGCAGCTGCAGCAAGTCGATCTTCTCGCGCACGTCGATGCCCGCCAGGTCCATGTCCGTGCCCCAGGCGAACTCGAGGATCACGTCGGCCTGGCCCGCGCGCGACACCGAGCGCACCGAGCGGACATTCCTGATGATGCCGACGGACTCCTCGATGGGACGGGTGATCAGGGTCTCGAGCTCGAGCGGCGCGGCGCCCGGCAGGTCCGTGCGCACCGTCAGCGTCGGGTAGGAGAGGTCGGGCAGCAGGTTCAGCTTCAGGCGCGACAACGACACGAAGCCGAACAGGACGATCGCGACCGTCACCATCAGGATGGTGACGCGCCGGCGCGTCGCAAACTCGACGATTTTCATCGCGCGGACCGCGCTCAGCCGGCCGTCGCGGCGGGGATCTTCGCCGCCGCGGGGCGCACGGTCGAATTTACGACCTTCACGGCCGCGCCCGGCTTCACGGCGCCCTGGCCGACGACTACGACCTGCTCGCCGTCCTTGAGTCCGTCGGTGACCTCGATCCAGGCTCCGTTGGAGAGGCCGAGCTTGACGGCGCGCTCTGCCGCCTTGCCGTCCGCGACGACGAACACCTTGGGCGGGCCCTCGGAGTCGAGCAGCGCGGTGCGCGGGATCTGCAGCGCATCCGGCTTGCGCTCGTAGACGATGGCGACGCGCGCGAACATGCCCGGCCGCAGCAGTCCACCGGTCTCGGTCACGCGGATGCGCACCGAGAAGGTCGCGGTGGCGGCATTGACGTACGGGCTGATCAGCGAGACCTCGCCCCGGAAATCGCGCCCCGGCACCGCGTCGAAGGTGAGCGCCGCCGGCTGCCCGACCGACAGCTTCGCGAGTTCGCGCTCGGGCACGTTGACGCGCAGGATCAGAGTCTCGAGGTCCTCGACGACGAACAGCGAGCTGTCCGCGCTTTCGATCACGCCGCCGACCGGCGTCACCGTGTTGCCCACCTTGACGACGTCGAGCCGCTGCGTGACGGTGCCGTCGATCGGCGAGCGGATGTCGCAGTACGAGAGCTGCAGGCGCGCGAGGTCCCAGTTCGCCTTGGCGGCTTCCAGCTCGTATTTCAGGTTGTCGATCGCGGTCGCACTGACGAGACCCGTCTTCTGCAGCTCGAGATTGCGGTTGTAGTCGCGCTCGAGCTTGCGCATGGTCGCCTCGTTGAGCGCGACCTCGAGTCGCAGCTTGTCGCCGTCGAGCCGCGCCAGTGCCTGGCCGGCCTTGACGCGCTGGCCCTCGTCCGCGAGGACTTGGCGGATCTCGCCCTGCACTTTCGGCATGACGAAGGCTTTGCGGTCCGACTCCACCGGCGCGGTGCCGGTGTAGAGGGCCGCCATCTCGGCGCGCTGTGTGGCTGCGACCTCGACCGGAATGGCCGGAACCTCGTCCTTGCCGTCCTTTTCGCTGTCGCCATTGGCCTGGCCGCAGGCCGCAACTGCAAGCGCGCAGGTGGCGAGGAGGGCGGCGATCAGCATCCGGTCGGGGTGTGCAAGCGACGGGAAAACTTGGGCTACGGTGCGCATCGCAGGCAACTCCAGGCGGTCAGGTGGCGGTATGTTACGGTTCCTTAGTGTTGTAGTCAAGTATAACACTAAAGGCAGTCAAACTGCGCTAACGTATTGATTTAAAGCGAGAGACGGCGGGAATCGCCGACGGATCAGCTGAGGCGAGCCGGCTCTTGGGCCTTGGGCAACTGGGCCGCGTCCGCTGCGATTTCAACCGCCTCGTCCAGGACGGCATCCGGTGCCTCTTCCTCGTCCAGCGCGCCCACATCCGCGACCGGCGCGAGTCCGCGCGCCGCCCGGCGCGCATTTTCGCGCGTGAGGCGCTCCGCGTCGATGGCGTCGCGCTCTGCGCGGCGCTTCTCGAGGTTCAGCGATACGTCGCGCTGGCTGCGCAGCTCCGCAAGAGCGTTTACGTCGCCCTGCAGCGCCACGAAGTCCGGGTTCTGCGCGATGCGTTCCTCGTGCTCGCGCGAGATGATCGCGACGACCGGAAGACCTGCCGTCTCGGGCGTATAACGGGCGGCGTTGATCCGGTCCCAGGGCAGTGCGCTGTCGCGCGTGCTCTCGCCGATGTCGTCGGTGTCGAGCAGCGAGGGCAGGGTGATGTCGGGCTCGACGCCGCGATGCTGGGTGCTGTCGCCGGTGACGCGGTAATACTTTCCGATCGTGACGGTCAGCTGGCCGAACCCGGCATTGGGACCGAGCGCGTAGCGGTCGAGCGGGTAGAGATTCTGCACCGAGCCCTTGCCGTAGGTCTGCTGGCCGACGACGAGGCCGCGCTGGTAGTCCTGGACCGCGCCCGCGAAGATCTCGGACGCGGAGGCACTCGCGCGATTGACGAGGACGACCAGCGGGCCGTCCCAGGCGACGCCCGGCTCGGGATCGTCGAGCACCTCGATGCGCCCGTTGGTCTCGCGCAGCTGCACGATCGGGCCGCGCTCGACGAAGAGGCCCACCAGGCTCGTCGCCTCCGACAGGTGGCCGCCGCCGTTGTCGCGCAGGTCGATGACGAGCGAGTCGATGTTCTCCGCCTTGAGCTCGCCGACCAGGCGCTGCACGTCGCGGGTCGTGCTGCGGTAATCGGCATCGCCCTTCATGCGCGCCTGGAAGTCCTGGTAGAAGCTCGGCACGGCGATGACGCCGACACGCATCTCCTCGTCCCCGCGGCGCAGCGTGTGGACCTCCTTCTTGGCGGCCTGCGACTCCAGCGTGATCTTGGAGCGCTTCAGCGAGACCTGCGCTTCCTGGGTGCCGGGGGAGGCGGAAGCGGGCAGGATCTGCAGGCGTACGAACGAGTTTTCCGGGCCGCGGATCAGCTGCACGACGTCGTCGAGGCGCCAGCCGACGACGTCGGTCAGCGCGCCTGACTCGCCCTGGCCGACTGCGGTGATGCGGTCGCCGACCTTGAGCTCCGTCGAAACTGCTGCGGAGCCGCCCGGCAGGACGTTCATGATCGTGACGTAGTCGTCGACGAGCTGCAGCGAGGCGCCGATGCCCTCGTACGACAGGCTCATCGCGATGTTGTATTCCTCGGAGTTGCGCGGCGACAGGTAGTTGGAATGCGGG